>JAQUQV010000018.1 GCA_028715905.1 Kiritimatiellia bacterium | reverse complement strand
CGTCATTTGGTGTTTTGCGGCCCGGGAATTCACCGAAAGCGACGGCTGGCGCAAGGTGCCGATTGAATAACAACACCGCATCTGCGGAAAAGCATCCACCCCGGCCGCGCGGCAGGCTTGTTTGTGCCGGGCGGTTTGCGTGGTTTTGTAATCATAGCTTAACCCAGACTGACAATAAATCAAACCGGAGGAAGATGTGATGAAGACTAACGCAATGGTTTCTTGCATGGCGGCGATTATCATGGCGGCGGCAAACGCGCTTGCGGCGCCGATGTTTCCTGATTATGGGCCGAAATACCTGGCGCCCACGGAAGAAGTGGCGACGCCGCACATCAAATGGGCGAAACCGGACGCCCATGGGCCGTTAAAGGTTTTGTTTATCGTCTGGCGGGCGGGGATGCGCGAGGTGATTGAGCTGGCCCAGCGGATGGATATAAAATATACGGTTTTTGCCGCCGGCGGCGCAACAACTCATTCATATAGCAATAACCCCAGCGGATTTAGTTCGGTTTACAAGCACGATCCGGCCATTGCCCGCGACAAGGAAGCGCTCGCGGACGATCTTGATGCGAAGCTTGATGGCGCTTACGACGTCATTGTCCTGGGAAATATTGACTGGAGTTCTTTCCCCCTCAATCTGCGTTACAAGTTGTTTCAAAAAGCGTATGACGGGACGCCGCTGGTCGGGGTTGTTTCCAATCCGGATAAATACCTGCAACGGGCCATGGAAAAAAAAGAAAAGCTGGATTTGGCGGCCTTGGTTCCCTTCAAGGGACTTCCGGCCTTTGCGAAGCACAAAGATGCGCCGGCCTTGGTTGACGCCACGATTGATTATGCCGTATTCGGCAAAGGCAAGATACTGCTGTTAAAAGGGTATCATGTTCCTGTCTTGCAGGCGTTAACGCCCGCTCCCGCCGGCAACCTCCTGGAGCCGAAATTCACGGAATATGACTATTACCCGGCCTGGATTTAATTGCCTGTTATCGGGAATATGACGCCATTATCAAACAATATGAGGAAATGTTCTGGGACGCGCGTTTTGATCGGTTTTTTGAAAAACCAAAATAATGGCAACAATAATTAATAGAGACCGGGAATAGCAGGCATGGGAGACAAGGTATGACGATACGCGCGGATGTTCTGGTTGTCGGCAGCGGTCCCGCCGGCGTTGCTGCGGCCTGTTCCGCAGCGGACAACGGGGCGGAAGTTGTTTTGGCGGAAGCCAGCCCGTTCTTGGGCGGCGAGCTGGTCAGCGGTCTGCCCGTGGATGGATGTCTCAACGCGCGGGGCGAGTGGCTGGTGGGAGGACCGGCGCAGGCTTTATTTGACGGTTGCCGGAAACGCAACGGTTACATTGGCCCGCTCTTTGACTGGCGGTTGAATTACGGGGTCTGCATTGATCCGGTTGCCATGCGCCTGGCCATTATTGAAGAGTTATCCCGCCGGCGCGTCCGGCTCATGCTTGGCAATACAGTGTGCGCCGCCGTGGTCAATGCCCGCCGCATTACAAAGGTTACCGTTGCCCGGCGCCAGGGATATGAAGAGTTCGCGGCGGATGTGTGCGTGGATGCCAGCGGCGATGGCGTTTTAGCCGTTTTGGCGGGGGCGGAATACGAGCAGGCAGAGGCTGCCGAACTGCAGCCGGTAAGCCTTATCTTTCGCCTTGGCAACGTGAACATGCCGGATCTGATGATATTTATCCGCGATAATCCCGATGAGTTTATGCTTGCCGAAAATCCGATTATCGGCAAAACACCCCATGAATGCGCGCGCGCACTGTACGAAGGGGGCCTGCCCTTTGTGCCGCTCAGCGCCAAGGGCCGCCTGCTCGGCGCGGCGATTGCCGGCGGCGCTGTGGCTCCATGCACGGCCGTTTTCATGTGGCCTACATCGCTGGCCCGCGCCGAAATCGGGCTGAACATGACGCGGCTGGCCGGCGTTGACGCCACCGATAACGCCGCCTGGAGCTTATCTCTGGCGGAACTATCCGGCCAGGTTGAAAAAGGGATCAGATTCCTGAAAGACAGCGTCCCGGGTTTTGGCAATGCGGCGCTCGCCGATACGGCCTATAGCGTCGGCGTGCGCGAGACGCGGCGGATCCGCGGCGAAGCCGTGTTGCGCGAAGAAGACGTGCGCGAGGCGCTCCGCCATGATGACGGCATTGCCCGCGGCGCGCATCATATTGATCTTCACGGCGCGGGCACCGCCCAAACGCGCATCCCCGTGCCGGGCGGCGGCTCCTATGATATTCCATTTGGATGCCTGATTCCGCGCGGATTGAACAATCTGCTGGTGGCGGGACGTTGTCTTTCTTCAGACCGCGCCGCGAACGGCTCCTGCCGGGTTATGGGGACATGCCTGGCCGTTGGTCAGGCCGCCGGAACGGCCGCGGGTATCCTTGCCGTTGAACAGATTCCCGAACCGCGCCGGTTGGATGTGCCCATGCTGCGCAGACGGCTTAAATCACAGGGCGCGGTGCTGGATGGCGTCGGATAGGCCGTCAAAGTTCCGCCGGGGGTTCCAATGCAGGCGCATGGTCTATCCGGACAAGGCCGCGCCGCAGGGCGCCATTTTTATGCCGGTCGGCAAGTGTCGCCTTGTTTTTGCCCGGTAATATTTGTCGCGCCCGGTTGCGGACCGGCCGGCAAGCGCCACCAGCGCGGCGGGGACAAGCCAGATCTGGGCCGTTTGCACGATATTGTCGGGATAATCGCCCAAGCCGTAGAGATGAATAAAGAGAAGCATCAAGGCAATCGTGCCCGGCAGCAGGCGTTCATCCAATGTGCTTGCCATGAAGGTCTTGCGCAAAAGGCTGACGGCAAGGATGAGCCAGGCGGCGGCGTAAAGCCCAACCCCGACCCGGCCGTATTCAAAAAGCAGTTTTAGCCAGTATTGATGACAATGCGGGAAATGATATTTTGCCGGCCGGGGAGACGATGCGTAATAGTGCATTTCAAAGTTGCGTTTGCCGTAACCGTGTCCGAACCATTTTTTGTTCCCGGCCAGGTCCCAGGTGTGTTTCCAGACCTTGTCCCTCTCGCTGAACCCGGTCATGGTGCTCTTTTCCGCGAAACGCGGGTTGACCCGATCATAATTCAGAAACAGCAAAACTCCCGCGCTGAACAAACAGATAAACCAAACCAGCCTGCTCTGCCGGCCGGGTAAAATCACGCCGATGGAGGCGAAGGCAATCGCAAACGCGATCTGCGGCCCGCGGGAAGTGGCGATAATCAAATAAGCCAGACAGACGGCGCTTCCCGCCAGACAGCCCAGGGCCGGGCGGAAGTCTCCGCGCCACCGCCATGCGAAGCTTAAAAACACAAAAAACGCCAGTCCGGCCATCATGCTGGCGACATTGGAATGATTCAGAATGAAGGGTTGGAATGAATGCGCCTTGGCAAAAATATCCGGCCCGAGATAATAACTCATCCGGATCAAATCCCAGCCCAGCGTCAGGGCAATGGCCGCGGCGCTGTAAAAAAGGGCGCGCGCAATTTTACGGTCGGTGTTGAAAACAACCGGAACGGCAAAAGCGCCCGCCAGAACTTCAAAGAGGCGGCCGGTATCATGCACGGATATTTCCGGAGAAACGGAGAAAGGCAGGCTGGCAAGGTGGTGGAAGAGGAGCACAACAAACGCGATGCCGGCCGGCTGCCGCCAGGCGGCTTTTCCGCGCTCCGCGAAAAAGAGCGCATATACAAATGCGCTGAAAACGATAATGTCCTGCAGCGTGTTGGAAGAAAAAGTCCAAATGATGACGCCCAGTCCGGCGCCGGCCGTAAAACGCGTCAGGTTGTGGGCCGCCAGCCATTTATAAATCAATATGATTTTGCTCAACATTTTTTCTGCCGCCCGGAAAATCCCGCCGGCGGTTGCAATTATACTTTCCGCGTCACGATGAAATCCACCAGGGCCGCCAGGGGTTCGGTTTTGCCGCGCAAAGGACGCAGGTGTTTGCGCGCTTCTGCGGCCAGTTGGCGCGCTGTTTGTTTGGCTCCGCTGAGGCCGTAAACCGCCACATAAGTCATTTTACCGCGCGCGCGGTCGCTGCCCGCGGCCTTGCCGATGCTTTCCGGCGATGAAGTTTCGTTGAGAATATCATCGGCGATCTGAAAGGCCAGCCCGCCCTTTTCGCCGTAACGGCTGATGGCCGCCAATTCGGTTTTATCCGCCCCGCCGCAAATGGCGCCGATCCGCGCGGCGGCGCGGATCAGGGCGGCCGTTTTATGAAAATGGATCCGGAACACCTTGGCCGCGCTCGGCTTTTTCCCTTCGCAGGCCAAATCTTCAACCTGGCCGGCGATGACGCCCCGGTTGCCGGCGGCGCGGGCGAGCTCCAAAATCAACCGGCGGGGAGCATATGGCGGCGGCGGCGCGGCGGCGGCGATCCATTCAAAGGCCAGCGTCAGAAGCGCATCGCCGGCCAGGACGGCGTTAGCTTCGCCGAAAGCAACGTGCGCGGTCGGCTTGCCGCGCCGCAAATCGTCGTCATCCATGCAGGGGAGGTCGTCGTGAATCATGGTATAAGTATGGAGAATTTCCACCGCCAGCGCGGGCAGGAGAGCGTCTTTTTCCTTTCCGCCGACCGCTTCCGCGGCGGCCAGGCAAAGAATCGGCCGGAGTCGTTTTCCGCCGGCCAAAACGCTGTAACGCATAGCCTTGTGAAGCATTTGCGGAGGCTGCCGCTCCGCCGGCAGAAAACGGTCCAGGGCCCGTTCAATCAGCCTGTTTTGTTTTCTTAAATATCTCTGGAAATTCAACATGATTTTTCCGGGGAAGCTTTTCCGGCAAGATTCTGCTTGCCTGCCGGTCTTTCTTTGTTTTATGATATCTATGTTCGGGATGAAAATATACAACGTGCGGGGCGGAAAGCAATGTTATTGATTTGTGAATGCCGCCGTCCTGCGGCCGGCAGGATGTCATAGCTTTGTCTTTTACCGCGGCATGATATCCGTATCTCTTCACGGAACGTTCAAAAAAATGACTAAAAATTCCGCCAAAGGATTAAGCCAGACCGAAGCGGATGTCTGGAACGCGATCGGGCAGTTTGAAAAAATCCTGGAGGTGATGCCCAACGACCGCTTTTCGCTGGAGACGCTGGCCGACGCCTATGAAAAAATAGGCGACCATACCCGGGCCCAAGATTATCTTCTGCGGCTTGCCAATGTGCTGGCTGATGAAGGAGATGAAGACGCCGCGCCGGACGTCCTGCAGAAACTTAAACCGCTTGACCAGTCGGAACAGAAAGTGCAGGAGGCCATCGCCCGTCTGGAAAACCTGCAGTCCCGGAAAGTGATGGCGGAAGTCATTGACAGCGGGCAGACCGCCGCGAGCCGCCACGGCCATATTTCCGCCGAGATTTCCATGGCCTGGAATCTCCTGCAGGCAAAGAAACTCAGCCAGGAAGAGTATTCAATGATCGTGCACGATCTCTCGGAAAATTCCGGCCGGGCCGGCGATATGCCCGTTTCCACGCTCCATGCGTTGCACGACCGTCATTACGCGGACATAAACGGAATTATGTCGTTTGTTGCCACCGCCCGCAATACGCCCATGATCTGCCTGGCCAGTTTTGAAATCCAGAAAGAGGTCTGCGCGCTGCTCTCGTGGGAATTCATGACAAACCGCGGCGCCATTATTTTTGAAACCATCGGCGATGACGCGCTGGTGGTAATTCTCAACCCATACGACGATCAACTCAAAATGGACATTGAAGGTTTGACCGGCAAAAATTGCCATTACTTTATTGCCGCGCCGGATGATTTTGACGAGTATCTCCTCAAAATCAAAAAATTACTGGCAGAACCCGCGCCATGACGGCGAGCAAGCAAATCGTCTGAACGTATGGCGCTGAAAAAGAGGCCAATCCGGGCGTGAACTTCTCCGCAAAACTGTCATCTCTTTGAACGGAACGGTTTAATAGAGGGTTGTGCCGACCCTCAAAAATCTCTTTTCATCTCCGTATTTGAGAAATACACCGTCGGTCTGGACTTCAACAACGGTCGCGCCCTCTATCGTCTGTCCTGTGCCGATCATGCGGCCATTGATAAGCGCGGTGCTTTCATTCGGCCCCATTCCGCGCAATATGCCAGTTAATTTTAACACCGGCCATTTGAGGGGCGGGCGAACGGGAGGCGCTGGCGGCTTTTTCGCCATGACTGGCGGCGGCTTAACGGCAACCGGTTTGGGTTCGGCGGCGACGGGAGGAGACTCCTTTCCAGCCGTTGCGGTTATCTGTTGCGGCATTGGTTCGGCGGCTGGCGCGGTGACCGTCCGTTCCGCCGGCGGGGGAGGAATGTCCGCAATGTTCGCGTTCGCGGCGGGGATGGCGGCGGCTTGTTCCGGTGTCGGCGCCGGCGGGTTAACGACGACTTGTCGCGCGGATACCCCGCGTTTGATCAGAAACGCGACTCCGGCCGTAACCGCGATTCCGGCCAGGACCGCAATCAGTGCCACAACCAGCCACAAAAAGGATGTTTTGCGGTGCATGGCCGCGGCCGCTTGTTTGTTTTCGTCCGGAGCGGCGGGCAGAGGGGCGGCAACTTCTTGTGTGGAAGCCGTTGCGGGCATTGACTGGGGCGGCGCATCGGGCTGGGCCGCGGCCGGTTTGCCGCCGGTTGCGTATTTTTTGAGGGACAGATTCACGCCGCCGACCGGCGGGTTTTCCGGGGCTGTTTCCGCGCCGGCCGCCGCGGGGACGTTCCGGGATTCTTCATTCTCTTTTCTTTTTAAAGCTTCCTGCAACAGACTCATGGCTGCCCTTCCAATTGCTTGATGGCTTTCTTGACACAATCAACGTCAATTGCCGCCGAACTGGCCACGTATCCGGCCAGCAAGGCTATGTCGCAGACCGAGTTAATCAGCCTCGGTATGCCGCGCGCGTAATTATGAATCCGGCGCACGGCTTTTTCCAGAAATAATCGGCCCTCGCTCCAACCCGCCATTTTCAGGCGGTATTCAATATAACGGATTGTCTCCGATTCGTTCAAGGGCAAAAGATGGTAACGCACGGTTATCCTCTGGCGCAACTGGCGCAAATCGGGAGAAGCCAGTCTCTGTCTCAATTCGGGTTGGCCGCAAAGCACTATCTGGAGCAGTTTGTTCTGATCCGTCTCCAGGTTGGAGAGCAGGCGCACCTGTTCCAGCACGGCCGGGCTCAGGTTTTGGGCTTCGTCAATAATCAAGGCCACATTATTGCCGGACTGCAGATTCTCCAGGAGGAACGAATTGAGCGTCTCAATGTTCGTAAGGCGGTCCCGTCCCTTTACCTTGAGTCCGAAATCATTCAAAATTGAGCGTAAGAGCTGGTTTTCGGTCAGAAAGGGGTTCAAAATCAGCGAAGTTTTAATACCGGGGGCCAGACTGGCCAGGACGGCGCGGCAGATGGTTGTTTTTCCCGACCCGACCTCGCCGGTCAGCTCTACAAAACCTTTCCGGTTTCTGATGCCGTAGATCAAATGGTTAAAAGCTTCGCGGTGGTTAGGCGTGAAGAAAAGGAACTTCGGGTCCGGCGTCAGATTAAACGGGGCCTCTTTCAATCCGTAATATTCAAGATACATGAATGCAAACCTCAATGGCCGGTTTCGGCGTGTTCCTCTTCGGTGCAAACATGCCGGGGCTGCAGGAGAATGGTTCTGACAAGCTCTTCCGGCGGGACCGGCGCGCGGCCGTGTTTTTCCAGCGCGGCCATTCTCTCCTTGAGCTGTGTCCTTCCCGGGAACATGCGCGTTACTTCGGCGTAACAAAGCAAAGCGTTTTCCGGCGCGCGGTTGATTTCATACAAAAATCCGCGATAAGTCAATATTTGAGCAAGGTCTATGCGCGTCTGTTCCTTGTCCGGCTGGTCTGCCGCCGGCAGGACCGCAAGGGCCTTATCCAGAAAACGCTCCGCCTTCCGGTATTGTTCCGTCTTCAGAAAGAGGCATCCCTTTTCCAGGTAAAGGCGGTAATCGGCTGGATTATGCCGCAAGGCTTCATTCATGACCCTTTCGGCCAGGTCGGGCCGGCCTCCTTCCTTTGCCAGCCAATAGGAAGCCACGATCCAGGCTTCCGCATTGCCGGGATTGGCGCGCGCCGCGAAATACAACCAGGGCATGATTTCCAGGACGTTCTCGCCGTGCAAATGAAGATGGCCGCCCGGCGCAACTTCCTTTCTCATCCGGACAAACCAGTCCTGAAAGGCAACCGGTTTATAATGGCCGATGCCTTTGTGAAAAACGCGGTCGGCCTGCTCGTAAAACTGCGCGCTGATTTCAAACCGCACGTTTCCGAACAACCTGGCAAAAAAAGCCTTACCCTGTTCCCCCTCCGTTTCCGGCAGGCCGGCCAGCCGGCAGGCCAGCGCAAACGCTGCCGTCCAAAGCAACAAGACCAGCAGCAACGCCCGCCGGCCCGCATGGCGTGAAACATCGCCTGCGAAACGCCGTTCGTCAAGCACTTCTGCGCCTCCCCTCATCTCCTTTTTTATTCCGCGTTGCGCTTCCGCCGCGGTTGTTGCGGCGGAAGCGTTTTCAGATAACATCCCTGGAAAATTTTTTACGGCGATAGGCCAGCCAGGCGAGCAGAATGAAAACAGCCGCCGTCAGCAAGCCGTACAAAACAATCATGAGAAAGGATGCCGGTCCCACCGGGTCCCAGTTGTGGATCACTCTCTGGCGCAAGTCAAAGAGTTCCAGGTGCGGCAGGGCATAATAGACCACCAGCAGAACTTCCCGCCTCCATCCGCTTGCGATGCCCGCCAGGTGCGGAATCTGCGGCAGGAACAGAAAAGAGGCAACGCTCAAAACGGCCGCGGCGGTCGCCGCGGCGTCGCTGTTCATCCGGGTGGAAAAAAGGATGACAAAAGCCGACAGAATCCCGATAAAACAAAAATGCAGCATCCACGCCTCCAGCATCAAAACCGGGCTGAAACGGCCGGCGCGCGCGGCAACGATTACGGCCAGGATGATGTAAAAACAAGCCGTCGCCGCCCCCGTAACGCCCCATACCCCGAGCCATTTGCCGATGATCAGCTCGGAACGTTTCACCGGTTTTGCAAGCAGCGGGAAAATGGTCCCGTTTCTTTCCTCCTGCGGCAACTGGCGCGCGCCGCCGCCGACGGCCAGAATCCAGGCGAAAATCCAGGCCATGAGCAGGCCGGTTTCCTTGATATAACCGGTCATGCTCCTGAGTCCGAAAATATTAAGCGTCATGAGAACCAGGAGAAAGGAAAGGAGGAGAATAAACAGGACGTAAAGGTCCTTGCGCCGGATGGTTTCGCGCCAGACGATTTGAGCGATTATCAGAACGCGGATCATTGCAAAACCCTTAAAAAATACTGTTCCAGGCTTTCGCCCGTCTTGATCAGCTGGTCAAGCCTGCCCTCGGCCGCCAGGCGCCCGCCGGCGATGATGCCGATCCGGTCGCAGAGCCGTTCAACCTCGGAAAGTTCGTGGGAGGAAAAAAACACCGTTTTGCCGGCGCGCTTGAGCCCGGCGATTATTGCGCGGATTTCAACGCGGCCGATGGGGTCAAAACCGGCGGTCGGCTCGTCCAGAATAATCAAATCCGGGTCGTTAATCAGGGCCTGCGCCAGTGCGATACGCTGCATCATGCCGCGCGAATACTCCGCGATCCGGCGGTCGGCCGCCGCGGAAAGTTGCAGCAGCTCAATGAGCCCGGCGGCTTTGGCGGCCAGTTGGCGGCCGCGCATGCCAAACAGGCGGCCGGTCGTAATCAGCAGTTCGCGGCCGGTCAGGAAACGATACAATTGCGGATGCTCGCTCATGTAGCCGATGCGGCGGCGGGCTGGTTCGCGGCGGACGTCCTCGCCGAAAATCGCCGCCGTTCCCGCGGCGGCCGCGACGAATCCCAGGAGAACGTGCATGGTCGTCGTTTTCCCGGCGCCGTTCGGTCCGATAAATCCGTACACTTCGCCCGGCGCCACCTTCAGGTTCAGTTGCCTGAGGGCCGGGACGATTTTACGGCCCGACCGGAATTCAACGGTCAGATCGTTTATGTCTATGGCTGCGGTTATAAAACATTCAGAGGCGGAACGAAAGATGAGCGGCGGGCGTTATCCTGGTTTTCCGGCCCGCCGTCTTTATTCCGCATTCTGCCTTTCATGGACCGGATATTTCATTCCCAGCAAGCGGGAAATGCGCCGGTAATAACGTTTTTTTTCGTTGCTGAAAAATTTACGCTCGTTTGTCAGGCGGGCCTGGAGCGTTTTCAGTCCCAGGTCCGTGATTGTTCCGGGACAAGGCGGCCGCCGGAAGGCCGTCATGGGATCAATGTTTTTCAGTTCTTTCAGATGTTCCTTTACATGGCGGTAGGCGTCGCGGAATGGCAGGCCCTGGCCGGCCAGGAAAAGCGCATGATCCGCGGCAAAAACATCGGGCTTGAAAGCGGCCAGCAGGGCGGGGCGGTTGACGCGGATGTTTTCAACCAGGGAAGACATGGCGCGCAGGCTTGCCTCGGTCAGGTCCAGTCCGTCAATGAAAGGCTCCTTGATCTCCTGCAAATCGCGGTTGTACCCCGAGGGCATGGCCCGGGTGATTTCCAGCGCGCTGAACGCATGGGCAAAAACCCGCGCGGCTTTGGCGCGGATTAACTCAAGGATATCGGGGTTTTTTTTCTGGGGCATGATGCTGCTGCCGGTGCACATGCTTTCGGGCAAAGCAAAATAATTGAATTCAGGCATGGAAAAGATAATCAAATCCTGGGCCAGACGCGAGAGCGTTGCCATCAGCTGGCTGGCGGCGGCAAGAATAATGCTTTCGTTTTTCCCCCGGCTGTTGCCGGCGTGGAGCACATTGTGGATCGGCCGGCTGAATCCCAAAAGAGCGGCCGTCAGCCGGCGGTCAATGGGGAGCGGAACGCCGTAACCGGCGGCGGAGCCGAGCGGACAACGGTCGTTCAAGGCGTAGGCGTTTTTCAGCAATGCAATATCATCCAACAGTCCTTCCGCGTACGCCGAAGCCCATAATCCAACGCTGCTCGGCATGCCGGGTTGCATGTGGGTGCGGCCGACCATGGGCGTCATCTTGTGGCGGGCAGCCAGCCGCATAAGCGCCGCGCCGAGCCGGCAAACGTTTTCCGCCAGCGCCAGCATCCGTTCCTTGCCGTAAAGGCGCAGGTCCACGGCAACCTGGTCGTTGCGGCTGCGGGCGGTGTGGATTCTTTTGCCGGTCTCGCCGAGCCGTTCCGTCAGGACGCGCTCAACGGCGAGATGCACATCCTGGTCGTTAAACGAAATCCGAAAAGCGCGTTTTTGCGCCCGGCGGATTATGCCGGCCAGTTCTTTTATCACGCGTTTGCTTTCCGCGAGCGTCATCACGCGCGGCCTGGCCGGCAGGGCGGCCAGCATGGTAACATGCGCGGCCGAGCCGATGCAATCGGCGGCCACCAGCCGCCGGTCAAGCGCGGGGTCTTTGCCGACGGTAAAAGCGAGCGCATCGGCATCAATTGTTCCCACCGTTGTTTTGTATGCCTGTTTCAAGTTAATTTCCCTTTCTTTCTTCGTGAAAATCGTTCTATCAGAATTCCGTCCGCCGGCTCATTCACGGAAAACGGCAATGCTTTCTTTTTTCATCGCGGTTATTTCAAGGCTTTCAAGAAAAGAACGCGCGTTTTTAAACGGGGAAAAGAATTGTTTTAAACACCTTTTCCCGAGCAGGCGTCCCAGCGCCGGCAAGGGCAGATGGCCGACCGCGCCGCGCTGCACGGTAAAACAAAGGCCGCCGTTCTTTCGTTCCGGCCGGCCGGTTATCCGGCATGTAAACGGGAAAGGCGCGATGAAATCAGGGGCAGACCTCCACGGTTTGAGACGGCCCCTCAGGTAAACGGTTATTGTTTCCGGATTGATAACCACCCGGCCGGCGGTAACGGCAAAACGCCCGGCATTGAAAGGCGGGGGCCGGTTTTGCAGGATAAGATAGTTTAAAAGGAGGCTGGCCTCGTTTTCGGAAAATTCAACCGGACCGGCGGCGGCGCCGGATTGCAGGGGCGCCAGCTTATGCCGGACTTGCGCGAATGCGTCCCCGGTGATGTCAAGAAATCCGACCCGGGCCGGCCACAGCGCCAGGGCGCCGCAGGCTATGGCCGCCAGAAAAGCCAGTTGCAATGTTAACCGGCGGCAAACGCGGCCTTTGCCGGTTTTCAAAAAAGATTCCGCGGTAATCTGCGCCAGATTAAGTCGCGCCTTGCATTGAACGCAGTAAAGACTCCCGATGGGATTGTCAACACCGCATTGTGCGCATTTTATCATCGTTTACTTTGCGTGTTTTTCATGACCCGCGCTTTTTTCCTTTCGGGCGGCGCCTTTTTTGGCCTCCGCGCCGGCGGCCGGCGCGGCGCTGCTTGTCTTGTCTGCGGCCGCCCGTTGCCGGTAATGATCGCTGCGGTAATCGGTCTGATAAAAACCGCTTCCTTTGAAAATAATGCCCGCGCCCCGTCCGATGAGCCGCCGCACCCGGCCTTTGCACTGCGGACACTGCCGGAGAGGTTTCTCTGTTATATTCTGAAATTTTTCAAAGACGTGCTTGCATTTTGCGCATTCATATTCATAAGTCGGCATTGCTCGTTGTAATCCTCCTTTGCAAGGCGGGGTTTTGCCCGCAACCCGAATTAAATTCAACAGCGACGTTTATTTATAATGCAAATCATGCGGGCAGGCAACTTTAAATGCAAGCGGCCGCCCCGCGGGTCAACTTTTTCATTACCCCGCCTGAATCCATTTTCAAGCCGCCGGACATTATAAAACAAAGACGCGTTTCGTAAAGCGGAAACGGAAATGTCCTGCGTGCGCCGATTGCGGGTTCTTCATTTTTTGATTGTGCGCCAAAACGTTAAATGACAAAATAACAAGCCGAATAAAAACCTTCCGGTTTGTCCGATGAAAAAACACGAAACCATTTCCGCGACCGGCGAACTGGCCCTGATCCGGCGGCTGACCCGGGCGCTGCCTTTGCGCGGCGGCGTGCTCGTCGGTCCCGGAGACGACTGCGCCGTGGTAAAAGGCGCGGCGTCCGGCCGGTACGACTATCTGCTCACATCGGACGCCTCCGTTGAAGGCGCGCACTTTACCCCCCAAACCGCAGGAATGCTGGTTGGCCGCAAGGCGTTGGGGAGAGCCCTGAGCGATATCGCCGCGATGGGCGGCGAGCCCCTTTGGGTCCTGGTTGACCTGACCGCGCCGGCGACAGTTTCCATAAAACGGATTGAAAGAATATACGCCGGCTTGAGAAAAATGGCGCGACAATTCAAAGTTTCAATAGTCGGCGGAGACGTTTCATCCGGAAGCGATCTGCAATTGCATGTTTTCGCCGCGGGCCGTGCGGCGAAAAAAAGGGCAATTCTCAGGTCCGGCGCCAAAGCGGGCGAAGCGTTGTTTGTTACCGGCGCGCTCGGCGGCAGTTTTGCCGGCAAACACCTCGCTTTTCAGCCGCGTTTGCGCGAGGGCCGGTGGCTGGCCGCCGGTAAATGGGCCACCGCCATGATTGATATCAGCGATGGATTGCTGCGCGATCTTGGGCATATCATGCGGGCAAGCGGCATCGGCGTTCTGCTCAAGCTTGAAGCCATTCCCATATCGCCAGCGGCCCGCCGCCGGCTGGCCGGCCGGAGACGCGCCCTCGGGCGGGCCCTGACCGACGGCGAGGATTATGAATTGTTGTTCACCGTGCCGGAGAAAAAGAAAGATGCTTTTCGCAGGGCCTGGCGCCGTAAATTCCGGCTGGCCTGTGTCCAGATCGGCCGCACAACGCGCCGCGCGGGGCTCTTGGAAGGGCTTGATGCGGCCGGCAAAAGAATTCAACTTCAGGAAAACGGCTTTGAACATTTTGTTGGACAAAGGGCGCCGGAAAATCCGGGCCAAACAACGCGGAGCGGAAAGCGCGGATTGCGCGGATAACGGTCCTTCTGCCACGCCCGCGCTCCGGGCGGACACAAAAAATGTCCGGCGTGATACGGTTTTGAAAACAATTCTGGATATTCTGACAAATTCACCGGAAGAAACCAGGGCGTCTGCCCGCCGCCTGGCCGGCGAGCTCTCTCCCGGAGCCGTCCTGGCTTTGCATGGCGATCTGGGGAGCGGCAAGACCTGTTTTGTGCAGGGTTTGGCCGAAGCGCTGGGAGTGCAAACCATTGTCAACAGCCCCACTTTTACCATCATCAATGAATACCGCGGGCGTTATCCGCTCTATCATGTTGATCTTTACCGCCTGAATTCCGCCTCAGAGGCGGAAGAGATCGGCTTGGAAGAATTTATAAAAGGGGATGGCGTCGCGGCGATTGAATGGCCGGAAAAAATCTGTCAACTCCTGCCGGAAGGCGCCATTCATGTTTTTTTTGAATTTCTGGACATGAATCGGCGCCGGATCGTGATAAAAACCTGAAAAATACGGCTGCTTGGGCCGGACTCGTAAGGTAAGCCGGCGGCCGCATGGCCACGCTGATGATTTCCAAGCGTCTCCCGGATTTGTCCGTGCCGATGTCGTTACCGCCCGCCCGAACGTTCGTTGCAACTACCGCCCGGCCGGCGGCGCCTGCGCGACGGAGATGCGCTGATTCTTTTCCGGCGTTACGCCGGAAAGCGAGCGGCGGTAATGGACGGGCGTGGTGCCGGTCAGGCGCCGGAAATGTTTGGTAAAATAGCTCTGGTCGCAGAACCCGACGGAGAGCGCGATCTGGTCGCACTGTTCGTTTGTGTTTTCAAGCATCTGGCGCGCCCGGGCGATGCGCATGCGCATCAAATGCTGCCAGATCGTTTTGCCGGTGTGCTGTTTCACAAGGTGCGCGGCGCGCGAAACGCTTATGCCGGCCCCGGCGGCGACCTGTTTCAGCGACAAATCCTCGCTGTAATGCAGGGCCACATAATCAAGAATGCGGCCGACGTGCGGATGATAACAGTTGAAACCGCGGGCGTAAATGCCGTGCATGAAATCGTCCAGGGCCTGCATGAGAACGTGCGAAAGGGTCTCAAAATCAGGCGCCACGATAAGTTTCCGCATCCACCGGTGATTGCGCTCAATGAGCGGCTCAAGGGTGGGACTGTCTTCAACCGCCGCCCGGGTGAGATAGCCCATCAGCTCAATCGCCCGGGCGCGCAGAACGGCCAGTTTCGTGGAAAGCAGGTACATGGCGCCCAGCATTTCATTCAATACCTTGCGGGCGCCGTTCTGGTCTCCGGCCCTGATAAGCGCCAGCAACATGCGCTCTTTGTCAACGGAGTATCCGGTCTGGCCGTTTTTTTTATATTCATCCATCGCCTCGGAGATATGGCGCTGCTGGAGGGCCTTGAGCCGGTTTTCTTCAAGCAGGACCGGCTTCCAGCCGCTGGTCCGGTAAAAAGTTTCCTGCAGAAAAATAGCGGCCTGCTTGATGCGGGCGGCCGGCCAGACTTTCAGGCGCGCCGTAATATTTTCTGCCAGCGCCGGGGCAAGCCCCTGCGCAATCAGATGGCTGCTGATTTCTTTCCGGTTAACCCCGGCGGTCAGAACTTCGCCTCCGAGCAGTCCGCCGCGGACATGGCGCTGGTCCACCAGCGCCGCGACCCAGTTGACGACGCCCCGGACGGGATAAAAAACGAACGGCTCGCCCCAGCGGATTGCTTCCTGCAGGCTGAAGGCGTTGGTCTGGGGCGAAACCGGCAGGCGGTCCGCGGTTATTCTCTTTTTCCGGGCTTCAGAAATAATTTCTCCGTTAACATTGATAAAAAGGGGGCGCAGTTTAAAGGCTTTGAAATAGCGGGCGGAAACCCGCCGCGCAATTTCCCATGGTAGCATTGTCATAAAATTATATTCCAAAAAACGGTAAAAAGCGGAATATTGCCGTCGTTTTAAAAAAATACAGCAATATTGTTATAAAGAAAGCATTATTTGTCTAGAACTTAAAGCGCGGATGTATATGCTCTTTTCCAATGCAAGCGCTGGGCATGTCCAACGCTTAACCAATAACATAAGGAGATGACATGGCCATTTTAGAGCAAATCAGCGAAAATCTGATCAAAGGCAAGGCCAAGGAAGTGAAGGAACTCGTTGAAAAGGCGATCAAGGAAAACGTCAACCCGGCTGACATCCTTAACAAGGGACTGCTGGCAGGCATGGGGAACATCGGCGAACGCTTCAAAAAAAATGAAGTTTATGTTCCGGAGGTGCTCATCGCCGCCCGGGCCATGAAAGCCGGCATGGAAACGCTGAAACCTCTCCTCATACAAGCCGGGGTAAAACCCATCGGCACCGTTGTCATGGGAACCGTCAAGGGCGACCTGCACGACATCGGCAAAAACCTCGTCTGCATGATGCTGGAAGGCGCGGGTTTCAAGGTCGTGGACGCCGGCATCAACGTTGAGCCGGATAAAATGGTGCAGTTGGCCAGGGAAAACGACGCCAACGTGATCGGCGCCTCGGCGCTCCTCACGACCACCATGACGAATATGAAAACAGTGGTTGAATCGGTCAAGGCGGGCGGCCTGGCCGGCAAGGTGAAAGTCATCGTCGGCGGCGCGCCGGTGACCCAGGCCTTCGCGGATGAAATCGGCGCTGACGGCTATGCTCCGGACGCCGCATCCGCCGCCGATATCGCCAAAAAGCTTATTGGCGGATAAATCTTTTTGCCGCGGCCGGGCGAATTATGCGCCAGGTTCAAGGCACATGCAAAACGCGCCACGGTTTTCCGTGGCGCGTTTTTTTCTCCCCCGCAGCCCGATCAATTCGGAAAACGCCGCCGGGAAACGTCCGCATCCGGGCCGCAAACGCGGCAGGGAACGCTTTCTTATTGCAAATCCGGACTGGTATTTGTAATATTCCGCGTTGTGATGCAACCCGCGTCTTAAACATTCCGCGCGGCCCGGAAGCGCGATTTATTTACAGGGTGAAAACATGGCGCTTGATCCGAATTTTAAAGACAATTTGACCCTCATGGGCAGTCAGGACCGTCCCCGCTATTTAATGCCGCTGTTGGCGCTTTTGGCCGTGGCGATTATTGCTGTCGTAGTTTATTATGCCGTTGTTCCCTTCCGTCCGTCGGCCAGGACAACAGCAACCATCCAGCCCGCGCAGCCAAACGCCGGCGATCAGGCGGCGGCCGGCATACTGGGGGCCGTTAAAACCATGCTTGCCAGCAACAACTTCGCGCTGGCGCGGGAAACGTGCTATGAACTGTTGCAGAATGCCGCCGGTCCGGAAACAATCGGCGAGGCGGAAGAAATGCTCGGCCGGATCAACATCGGCCTGCTCCTCTCGCCCGCGCCGATGCCGGAAAAAACCGAATATGTCGTTCAAAGCGGCGACACCCTGGAAAGGCTGGCGAAGAAGAACGGGACAACCGTGCAGCTCATCCAAAAATGCAACTCGCTCCGGGGTAAAATGATCCATCCCGGCGACCGGCTGCGGATATTCCATGCCAGACTTGCGATTGTCGTCAGTAAAACAAAAAACAATCTCCTGCTGACGGCCAATGACCGTTTCTTAAAGCGTTACCCGGTCGGCACCGGCAAATTCGGAACCACGCCGGCGGGTACTTTTGTAATTTCGGATAAAATAGCGGAACCGCCCTGGTGGCGGCCGGACGGCAGAATGATCCCCTTCGGCGACAAGGAAAACGTGCTGGGCACCCGGTGGATGTCGCTGATCCCCACCGGCGAAACCCCCAAGGTGCGCGGTTACGGCATCCACGGCACATGGGAGCCGGATACCATCGGCAAACAGCTCAGCGATGGTTGTATCCGCATGATCAATACCGACGTGGAGGAACTGTTCCTCATTGTGCCCGCCGGCACGCCGGTTACGATTGCGGAATGATGACAGGAATAATTTTTTTCTCATGAAAGAACATATTTTAAGGCTCATGAACAATATGCAGTTCGTTTATGAACTGCATTTGGCCTCGCTGGAAATCGGGAAACTTTCAGGAAATTTTAAACTGCTTGAAGATTACCGGTCTTTCAGCGTGAATAGCAATACCGATATAGATCGCCTCTTGAGCAGGACGGCTTATGTTGCCTCTGCCGGTGAAAAAAAATCGGATTATTCAATTCTGACAAAAAAAAATATTACCCGGGCTTTCAATCAATATATAACTCACTGGTTTTATCCTTACAAGGGCAAGTATCACCCGCAGTTGGTCAGAGCTATGGCTAATATAATCGGCTTGGAAAAAGACGATACACTTTTAGACCCTTTTTCAGGGAGCGGAACAACCGCGGTCGAGGGAGCCTTACTGAATCTGAAAACCATATGTTACGATATTTCCCCGCTCTGCGTTCTGATCGGGAAAGTAAAAGCCAACTCTATTCACCACTTGGAGGAACTTGAGGAACAATATGGGGGATTTGCTCTCGCAAGCGAGCCTCCTGACGAGCTGTTAACCCGCGAGGAGGATATTCAAAAAATTTATAAGAATCCGTGTAAATCCTTTGAACTTCTGTCAAGGATGATTGCTAAAAGCGACGAGAAAAGGCGCGGCGAAAATTATTTTGAGAAAATAGCTCAAAACCGCAATAAGATGTTACAAAGCATCCGCCTGATGAAAGAAGGCTGCGATGAAATCGGATTGACGCCGACGCCGGCGGAAGTTAGCATTGCCGATGCAAGAAAATTGCCGTTGCCGGACTCTTCCGTTAATGGAATTATCACCTCCCCCCCTTATTCCATCGCGCTGAACTATGTGGAAAATGACTCTCATTCGCTTGAGGCGCTTGGTTATGATTTAAACCGAATCAAGGAAGATTTTATCGGGGTAAGAGGTTCCGGCATGAAAAGGTTTGAGATTTATGAAGAAGACATGCGGAATGCGTATTCCGAAATGGCCCGGGTTTTAAAACCTGCATCCAAAGCGTGTATTGTCCTTGGAAACGTTACCTCTAACGGCGCCGAAGTCCGCACCGTTGATAATTGCATAAAAACAATGGGCAAGCTTGGCATGAGGTTGATAATCAATGTGGATAAATTGATTTATGGTTTATACAATGTGATGCAGAGGGAATGGATATTGGTCTTTCAAAAAGAGTGAAAATAGCAGATCTCTGGTTTTTAAAAGTGAAACTTAAACCCGAGTATAATGCTGACAACCTTGAAATCTACCGGACGGAGTCAATCCTCATGGAAGGCGACGGCATAAAAATCCTGATGCAAAAGAAAACGGCTGACAAACCGAAAGAGGCAAAACATGGCTGAAAAAAAGACTAAGACGGAAGACACCGGTGCCGTTAAAAAAACGTCCGCCATCCTGGATGGCGTGCTCGCCCAGATTCAAAAGGAATTTGGCGAAGGCGCCATCATGCGTTTGGGCGACGCCAGCACGAAAGTCGCCGTGCAGTGCATTTCCACCGGCTCTTTTTCCCTGGACCTTGCCCTGGGCGTCGGCGGTCTGCCGCGCGGGCGGGTTGTAGAAATATTCGGGCCGGAATCCTCCGGTAAAACCACGCTGACCCTGCACGTCATCGCCAACGCCCAGAAAAACGGAGGGGTCGCGGCCTTCATTGACGCCGAGCACGCCATGGACCCACTCTACGCGAAAAAAATCGGGGTCAACATTGACGACCTGCTGGTTTCCCAGCCCTCCTCGGGCGAAGAGGCCCTGACCATCGCCGAAACGCTTATCCGCAGCAACGCCATGGACGTGGTTGTGATTGATTCGGTCGCCGCCCTGACGCCCCGCGCCGAAATTGAGGGCGAAATGGGCGACCCGCAGATGGGATTGCAGGCGCGGCTCATGTCACAGGCCATGCGCAAGCTGACAGCCGTCATTTCCAGCTCAAAGACCTGCTGTGTTTTCACCAACCAGCTGCGCGAAAAGATCGGGGTGATGTTCGGCAACCCGGAAACGACTCCCGGCGGCAAAGCCCTTAAATTTTACGCCTCGGTCCGGCTTGACATCCGTAAAATAGGATTGATCAAGGATGCCGTCGGGAAAATCATCGGCAATCACACCAAGGTGAAAGTGGTCAAGAACAAAGTGGCCCCGCCGTTCATGGAAGCCGAATTTGACATTCTTTACGCCGAGGGAATTTCCTGGGCCGGCTCCGTGGTGGACGCCGCCATTCAACACAACGTTCTGGATAAACGCGGCTCATGGCTTTCGCTGGAAGGCGAACACCTCGGGCAGGGGCGCGACGCGGCCGTGGAGCTGGTCAAAACCAATCCGGACCTTGAAAAGAAACTGGTTTCACTGGTGCAGGCAAAAATAAAAGCCATGCCGCTGTAAGAATAGTTCCGGCTTCCGGCTGCCCCCCCTAACTATGCGCGCTTTAACCGCCAACGAATTAAGAAATCTTTTTTTTGATTTTTTCAAGGGCAAGGGACACGCCCTGATTTCCGGCAGCTCGCTGATCCCCCAGAACGATCCCACAGTCCTTTTCACCACCGCCGGCATGCACCCGCTTGTTCCTTACCTGCTGGGCGAGCCGCACCCGGCCGGCAAGCGGCTGTGCAACGTCCAGAAATGCATCCGCACCGGCGACATTGATGCGGTCGGAGATTCTTCCCACCTCACCTTTTTTGAAATGCTCGGCAACTGGTCGCTCGGCGATTATTTCAAGGAAGAAGCCATTGCCTGGTCTTTTGAATTTTTAACCTCTCCGCAGGGCCTGGATTTCCGGCCCGAGCAGATTTTCATCACCGTCTTTGCCGGCAACGAATCGGTTGCCCGCGACGAAGAATCCGCCGCCATCTGGAAAAGCGCCGGCGTCGCCGCCTCCCACATATTGTTCCTGCCGATGGAAGACAACTGGTGGGGACCGGCCGGGCAGACCGGCCCGTGCGGGCCCGACACCGAAATGTTCGTGGACACCGGCCGGCCTCCTTGCGGCGCCGCCTGCCGCCCGGGATGCTCCTGCGGAAAATATTTTGAAATATGGAACGATGTCTTCATGCAGTACGACAAACAGGCCGGGGGTTCTTACGCGCCGCTGAAACAGCACAATGTTGACACCGGCATGGGCGTGGAGCGGACCGCCGCCATGCTGCAGGGAAAAAAATCAGTCTACGAAACCGAGCTCTTCATCCCCGCGATGGAAGCCATCGCCGCCGCCTGCGGCCGGCGGCCGGAAGAAAACAATGAAATCCAAAAAGCCTTCCGGGTGATCGCCGACCATTTGCGCAGCGCGGTTTTCATCATCGGCGACGAACACGGCATTGCGCCCGGCAATCTCGGGCAGGGATATGTCCTGCGCCGGCTCATCCGCCGGGCGGTGCGGCATGCGAAGCAGATCGGCCTGAACCCCGGCTTCGCCGGAAAAATCGCCGTGAGCATTGTCGGCGGTTATGAAGGAAATTATCCGGAACTGAAGCAGAACCGGGAGCGCATTATCCGCGAACTGAACGCCGAGGAGGAAAAATTTGAAAAAACGCTCGGCCAGGGATTGCAGGAGCTTGAAAAAACCCTGGCAAAAATGAGGGAACATAACCAGCAGTGCCTTGCGGGGCGGGTCGCCTTCCGGCTTTACGACACTTACGGTTTTCCGCTGGAATTCACCGCTGAAATCTGCCGCGAACAGGGATTGGCCGTTGACAAACCCGGTTTTGAAAAGGCTTTCGCAAAACATCAGGAGATATCCCGCCAGGGCGCCGACAAGGCCTTTAAGGGCGGCCTGGCGGACCATTCCGAGGCCACGACGCGGTTTCATACCGCCACCCACCTTCTGCACCGCGCCCTGCAGATTATCCTCGGGCCGCACGTCCAGCAGAAGGGCTCCAATATCACCGCCGAAAGACTGCGTTTTGACTTCGCGCATCCTGCCAAAATGACGGCCGAGGAAATCGCGAAGACGGAAGTGATGGTCAATGAAATCATCGGTAAAAATCTGCCGGTTACCATGGAAATCATGGGTTTGGAGGAAGCGAAACGGGCCAAAGCCACCGCGCTCTTCACCGCCAGATACGGCGAGCAGGTCAAGGTTTTTTCAGTCGGTGATTTTTCAAAGGAAGTGTGCGGGGGACCCCACGTCAAAATGACCGGCGAACTCGGCCAATTCAAAATCGTGAAGGAAGAATCCTCCAGCGCCGGCGTCCGCCGCATCCGCGCCGTTCTGGAATCCCCGCGGAAGAATGACCCGGTTAAAAATTCAGGCTGAAAAAATAACCAAAGGAAAAAAAATGCCGAAAAACAAAAAAAAGAAAATATACATCGTAACCGACCTGGAAGGCATAAGCGGCGTGCTGACGTTCACCGACACCGGCCGGGACACCAACCGCTCCGGACCGCGCTACGAGGCCGCGCGGCTCCTGCTGACCGAAGACGTCAACGCCGCGGTACAGGGCGCTTTGGACGGCGGCGCGGGGGAAATTATCGTCAATGACGGCCACGGCGGAGGCAGTAACTTTGTCATGGCAAATCTCCATCCCGGCGCCAGATACTTCAGCGGCTCCGGCCGCATAAAGGCGCTGGACGGCCTGGATGAAAGCACCGACGCCGTAATGCTGGTCGGCTTTCATGCCATGTCCGGCACCAGGGGCGCGGTTATGGATCATACCCAGTCTTCTGCTGTTTGGCACCGCTATTTTCTCAACGGTATTGAAATGGGCGAAATCGGGCAGATGTCCGTTATTGCCGGGCACTTCAACGCGCCGGTCATTTGCGTTACCGGCGATCTGGCCGCCACCCTGGAAGCAAAAGCCCTGCTGGGCGATATTGAGACGGCCGCGGTGAAAGAGGGACGCTCGCGCACCTCGGCCATCTGCCTGGCCCCCAAAAAAGCGCGCGAATTGATCCGCGCCGCGGCCAAATGCTCGCTCGGCAAAATCGGGAAAATCAAGCCGTATAAAATCAAAACGCCAGTTGAAATCAAGCTGGAATGCGCCACCACCGACGCGGCCGATAGCCGCGAAAAGGGCGGCGCGGAAAGGCTGGACGGCTTCACCGTACGCCGGGTTGTATCCTCGGCGCTGGATATTATGAAAATATAAGCCGATTATCCGGGCCGGCCCGCCGTAATTTGCTTGATCCCGGCCGGTCATCCCGCTCAACCAATGCATCGGGCGGCATCCGGTCGGGGGATGAAAATATGGCAAAGTTATTAAAAACTTGTCCGCCGGTGTTTCGCCTTTGCGCATATCAGCGCTTCGCTTCGGCAATAATCTGTTTCTGCCTGTGCGCGGCCGCGCGGGCCCAGACCGGCGCGGAGTTATACGGCCGGGACATCTACTGGAACGCCACGCCCAACGATATCAACAACCTGTTGCGCAGCATGAAAGACCAGGTGGACGCGCATTTTCATATGGATGTGCGGACGCTGGACGAAATCAGCGTTGATCCCGAACAAAACCCGGTACTTTACAGGACCGGGCATTACCGTTTTGAATTCACCCGCGCCGAGCGGCAACGCCTCCGCCGTTATCTGCTGGCCGGCGGCATGATGATCTTCAATACGGGGCTGGGCTCGCTGCCCTTTTATCAGTCGGCGGTCAAGGAACTCGGTGAAATTTTCCCGGAACAGCCCCTGCAGCGCCTTACCGCGGACCATCCTGTTTTTCACTCCTATTATGACGTGGACCGCGTGCAATATGCGCCGGCCGTGTCCGCGGCGGGTTATCAAGGCTTTGCGCCCTGGTTTGACGCCGTTGAAATAAACTGCCGCGTGGTCGCCCTGGTTTCCCGCTGGGGTATGGCGGTGGGTTGGGAAGGCAATGTGCAGAAAGATTATCAGGCCTATCTGCCGGAATCCGCTTTTAAACTGGGCGTTAATATTCTCACCTACGCATCCTCAATGCGCGCCTGGGCAAAGAACGCCGCGCAGTCCATGAAATTCATCAACAAGGACGAGCCCTTGAGCGATACGGTGGCGGTCGCGCAGGTTCAATATGATGGCGTATGGAAAACGCGCCATGCGGGACTGTCGGTTCTCCTGCAGACCTTTAACCGGCGCACCGGCATTCCCGTGCGGTTCGGCCTGAGGGAAATGCGCCTGACTGATCCCGATATTTTTTCGGCGCCGCTGTTGTACATCACCGGCCACGAACACTTTGAGCTCAAACCGGCGGAAATAACGGCATTGCGCAAGTACCTGCAAAACGGCGGTTTTCTGTTCGGCGAGGCGTGTTGCGGCCGCCGCGGATTTGACCTTGCGTTTCGCAAGATGATGAAATCCGTCCTGCCCCGGCATTTCTTGCAGCCGATTCCGGGCGAAGCCGGCATTCTGAAAGAGCCGAATAATGCGCAGCAGGCGGGCGTCACGCCGGCTTTGATGCAGGAAACGGGCGCGGCCAGCATCATGCCGCGGCTTGAAGGCATTGAGCTTGACGGTTATTATGCCGTGATTTACAGCCCGTTTGCGCTGGCCGGGGGGTGGGAAATGTCCCAAAGTCCTTATGCCCGCGGCTATAACGACGAAAGCGCGATAAGAATAGGGCAGAACATCTTGATGTATTCCGTTACGCACTAGCGCGGGCCATGCCCGCGGCCCAAAAAAATGACTGCCCGTTCAAGCCGCGCGCGGGGGATGTTTTTCCGCGAAAGGAACAGAAAATGATCTTGAACCGTTGTTTTTTAATGCCGTCCCGGTTCCGGCGCGCATGCCTTCTGCCGCTCCTGCTGGCCGTTCTTGCGCAGCCGTCCGTGGCGCGCACGCGCAACGGCAACGAATTCGCCCTCTATTATTCAGAGGCCGCCAGCGAAGCGGAGCGCGGGGCCTTGTTAAAGGAAGCCGCGGATCAGCAGTATTTTTTCCGCTATCTCCAGATCATGGAAATGAAAGAGACGGCTGATGAACTCGGTCGCGCGCGCATTGCCATCACCGCTTTTGAGCCGTCTTCCCTGATGGACGTAAGCTTCAATGTAACCCAGCCGGTCTCGTTGTCCATCCTGCGCGAAAATCCGGTCTCCCGGCCCGGCGACGCCATCGCCGTTACCGGCCGGATTGTCGCGACAAATCCCGCCCCGCACGCGCTCACGCTTGACCCCGTGATCGTAAGACACAAGGACCGGCTCAGCCCGGCCGCCGGCAGGGAAATGTTGTGCGAAGTGCAGCCCGGGGGAACCTTTTACTCTTTCACCGAGGGCCCCCGGCCGATCAATTTGAGCTGCCGCGACCGCGACCTGCTCCGGCACCGCGGGAGGATACTGAAGGAACAGGGCGCGCAGGCATGGTTTGAGTTTCTGGAACGCGAACTGGCCGCGCGCGCGCGGGGGGAGCGGATTGCGAAATGAAGAGGACGGGCGCATTTAATTCATGGCAAACCTGGAAGGTGTCTGCGGCGATTCGGGCCGGCCTGCTTTTCATTATGGTTTCAACGTCCGCCGCAGCGGCCGACGAGGGGGGGCTTTGGACGCTGTGGCAGCGGCATTCCGGCGAGCCGGAAAACCACGAGGCGGCCCTGGCCGCCTGCGAAAATTTTATCAAAAATCATCCGTCCGATTCTTTCGCGGCCGTGGCGCAAACCATTGCCGCCTGGCATTTCCTGAAAACCGGACGCATGGAGGAGGCGCGCGCGGCGTTGACTCCTTGGCTCAAGGATTCCGCCGATCCGGTTCTCGCGGGAGCCAGGGAACTTGCCCGCGCCTGGCTAACCTGCATGGACATTGAGCAGGTTCGGGAATCTCTGCAGCAATATTACCGCAGGGAAGTGCGCTACCCGGAAAAAATCGCGGATATCGCCGCGCATCGCGGCATTCCCGCATCCCAGCGGCCGGTCATGGCCGACCGTTGGGGACAGGCCTGGACTTATCAACCGGCGGATTTCAAAATCATGTCCGGCTTTAGAGGACAACGCTGTCTGGTCGCGAGCCGGAAACTCGGCGATTATTCGCGCCTGGTCGCCGCGCTCAAGGTTCCCTACGCGGACCTGATCCGCATAGAGCCGGTGCGCGCGCTGGCCGGACCGGATGGAACGCCGATGGTTGTTCAATTCCGCCGCTTGCCGGCGGCCGGCGCTAAAGCGAACGAGGTTTTGGTGATTCAACAGGGGGCCTTTACGGAGGGTTTTTACCTTGCCCATGCCGGCCCCGGTCTGATCTTGGTCTGCGATCTGCTCCATTGGCGGGCGTGGAAGACCCCGCGCCGATAAAAGGGAAAGGAGCTAACGCCTGTTTTGGATCGTTCCAACTATTAAAAACATGATGATTTTGCGAAGAAAATTGAAAATTGCAAAATCAGGGCAACAATAAACCGCGAGTTGTCTGTTTTGGATGGCGGCCCGGCCGCCTTGGATAAGATGCCGACCGGAATGTCAAAGTTCTCCGCGAAGGACCGCAAACGCGAGCCGCCCTCTGCCTCCGCGGGTATCGCCCGCTTTCTGAGTCCCGAGGAAAGGCACAAGCTCAGCCGCCTCATGTTGCTTTCCCGTTATGTTGTGGAAGGAAACCTGGCCGGCGCCCACCGCAGTCCGCTCCGCGGACCGAGCTCCGAATTCGCCGATCACAAGGCCTATGCCCTTGGAGACGACCCGAAACACATTGATTGGCGCGTGCTCGCCCGCACCGACCGTTTTTATATCAAGCGCTACGACGATGAAACAAACCTGCGCGTGTACATTTCCCTGGATAGAAGCGCCTCCATGAACTACGGCAGCGCGGGCCTGACAAAATTTGACTATGCCTGCCGGCTGGCCGCGGCGCTCGGCTATGTGGTGGTCAAGTCCCGGGATTCGGTCGGGCTGTTTCTGCATGCCGAAAAAGTGGATGTCCGCCTGGGCGCCAGAAATTCACTGCGCCACCTGAACGACCTGCTCAAGCAGGTGCAGGCGCATCCGCCCGCTTCCGGCACGGCCGTCGGCGAGACTCTCCACGAAATCGCCGCTTCCGTCCGTCGCCGGGCGCTGATCGTTGTCATATCCGATTTGCTCGGGGACGAGAAAACGTTGCATGCCGCCCTGGCCCGCTTGCGCAAGCAGCATCACGACGTCATCGTCCTGCACGTGCTGGATCCGGCGGAAATAGACCTTTCCTTCAAGCAAAACTGCGAATTTATTGATCTGGAAACGGGCGAGAAGCTCAATGTGAATCCGCGGAGCCTCGCCCCTTCTTACAGGGAGGTTTTCGGCGCCTTCCTGGAACGGCACCGGCAAGCCTGCGCTTCGCTGCGCATTGATTACCGTCTGGTCAGAACGGACCAGCCCCTTGACATTTTTGTCAGGGCATACCTCCAGGAACGCCGTAAACTCTCCAAATAGGAGCTTTATTCATGTTCGGGGCACCGTTATTTCTGATCGCGGCCTTGGCCGGCGCCTTTGTTCCCCTGATACTGCATCTGTTGCAGAAGAAAAAAACGGTTTCCCAGGTGTTTCCCACGCTCCGCTTTCTGAAAATCGCCGACCGGCATTCTTCACGCCGGATCCGGATGGAGAATCTGCTCCTGTGGCTTTTGCGCACGCTTATCATGGTTCTGCTCGGTCTGGCTTTTGCCATGCCGATGCTGCGGGCCGGAGGACTCGGCTTTCTCGGACGCACGGCGCGGGATGTCGCCATTGTCCTTGACGCTTCCTACAGCATGCTTTATCAGGTCGGCCAGAAGACGGTCTGGGAGCGGGCGCTGGAGGCGGCCGCCGACATAATCAAGGGGTTGGACGCGAACGACAGGTTTTGTATTTATCTGGCCTTGGAAAATCCCGGCGCCCTGATCGCCGAGCCCGTGGGTGACCGGGCGCGCGGCCTCGCCCAACTTGAGGGCCTGAAGCCCGGCTATGACACATCCTGCCTGGCCGCCGCCCTCGCGGCTGCCCATGACGCGTTGAAGAAGGTTCCGCGCCGCCGCGAGCGAGAACTGCACATTCTTACCGATAATCAGGCTCTGGCCTGGAAGGGGTTTACGGAGCAGGCCGCGGGGGAAACGACCACGGGCCAAATGGCCGCGGCCGTCTCCGCCCCGCGCCGTTCCGGGCGCTGGGACCCAGGCGCCGTGGATAAACGCACCGCGTGTTTCGTGGGCCTGCTGGGAGCGGCATCGCCCGCCAATATCGCGCCCCGCGACATTGCGCTGGTCCCCCCGGCAACCTTCGCCGGCTCGCCGGCGCGGCTTATCGCGCGGATTGGATGCAGCGGTGACGCGCCGGAGACGACCTTGTCGCTTTGTATCAATGAAAAAGAAATTGCCCGCCGGACCGGCCGGACCGGCGGGGCCGGTCTCGCAACGACCTCGTTTGTTGTTCCGCCGCTGCCCGCCGGCGTGCACGCCGCGCGCGTTGAATCGCCGGCCGATAACCTTCCGATAGACAATGTCTTTCATTTCCTGATCCGCGTCATGGACCAATTGCCCGCGCTTTGCGTGGGCCATGAGCGCGATACGGTATTTCTGCGCGCCGCGCTCCAGGCCGGGGCGGGCGGCACGCCGCCGCGCCGGATCTTGCCGGAACAACTTGCCGAAGAAAAAAATCTCGGCGCTTACTCCTGCATTTTCCTGGTCAATGCCCTGCCGCTGTCCGGCCAGATTATAACCGCGCTTGAGCGTTATGTTTCCGGCGGGGGCCTCCTTGTTTTTTTCCCGGGTTCGCGCGGCAGTCTTGAGGATTACCGGGCATGGGACTGCCTGCCGGGCGTCCCGTCGGAAATCATGAGTTTTTCCAGTTCGGAAAGCGGCCGGACGCTGAACTGGGGGCAGGCCCAGCATCCTCTTCTGCACACTCTGCGCGAGAGCATGGCCTCCCCGCGATTGAGCGTTCAGCGCGCTCTGGCCTGGAAAAAAACGCATTCCGGCGCACAAGCGCTGATCTCGGCGGGACCCGGGCGGCCTTTTCTCCTCCAGCGCGATTACAGCCAGGGCAGCGTGCTGATGTTCAGCGTCGGCGCGGACCGCGCCTGGAGCAATTTCCCGCTTTCGCCTTTTTTCCTGCCGCTGGTGATGCAGATTGTTGAATACAGCGGCGGAGTGGGCGCTCAGTCTCCTTTTGTGTGGTGCGGCGAATCCCTGGCGCTTGATGAAATCCTGCCGGGCGCGGCCGCCGATACGGCGCTGCTGGATCCGGAGGGCCGCCCCGTTTCAATACGCGGCGTGACGCAGGCCGGGCGCGCAGCCGTCTACGCGGCGGCGCTTGAACTGCCGGGAATATACCGGCTGGCCCCTTCCGGCGGCCGCGAATCGTCCGCGCCCGCCCTGGCGGCGAATTTTTCGCGCGCCGAATCCGACCTGACCCCCGTAGACCCAGGCCGTCTTGCCTCCCTTCTCGGAATAAAAAACCTTTACACTGTTACCGACCGCGAAACATTACAGCGCGCGATACGGGAGCACAGGGTCGGCAGGACTTACGGCGAGCATTTGCTCTTTATCGCGTTGCTTTTGATCGGCATTGAATTTTTCTATGCCAACATGCTCTCGCGCAAGAAACCGGATTTGAGCGGTCTGCTGGGACTGACCAGCGCCGGCAAGCTGAACGGAAAGAGCGCGGCCGGCGCCAAGGCGCGCAGGGGGGAGGCCGGAAGTGATATTATTTGAACATTCAATTCCATTGCTCTGGCTCCTGCTGGCCCTTGCGGCGGCGGCGGCGGGCGGGTTGTACAGCGCGCGGCGGTTTCTGCCCTCGCGCCGGCAGGCCGCGGTTTTTTACGCGCTGTTTTTGCCGGTTTTGCTGCTGGTGTTCTGGGCGCTTCTCCAGCCGGGCAAACGCGATGTTGTCACGGAGCTGATTAAGCCTTATTTTCTGGTCGCGCTGGACACTTCGCAGAGCATGTCCATAGCTCCGGACAAAGACGTTTCCAACCGTTGGGAGACTGCCCGGAGCGCTCTCGCCATGCCCTGGACGCGCATCGTGGATGCGGAATGCCGAATTGATGTTCTGCCGTTTGACGCGCAGGTGGGACAGGTTACGGACTTGAACGGGGCGGGACAATTGCGTCCGGCCGGCGCCGCGACCATGTTACGCGGAAGCCTGCGCGAAATCGCGGAACGTTATGCCGGCCTGAATGTGGCCGGCTTGCTGCTCATGAGCGACGGCCTGGATACGCGCGAGGCCTCCGGCGATTGGGCGCGCGAAGAACGCCCCTTTCCTCTCTACACCGTCCGTCTGGAGGCGGAGACGAAATGGGAACTGCCGCCCGACCTGCGGATTGACGCCGTTACCACTCCCCAGCGCGTAACCCGCAACTGGACCACAGAGCTGAAGGCTCTCCTCTACGGGCAGGGCGCCAATGCGCAAACGGTAACCGTGCGGCTCTTCAAGGATAACGTCTTGGGCGAAGAGCTTCCCGCCAGGTTTTCCGCGGAGGGCGGCCAGCGGGAGCTTGTCTTCACTTTGCAGCACCCGGATCCCGGCGTTTTTACCTATCGCGTGTTCCTGCCGCCGCTGCCGGGAGAAGCCAACACGAATGATAACGAGTATCTCGTCACGGTGCATGTGGCCGAGGATAAGAACCGCCTCCTTTACGTGGAGGGTGTTCCGCGCTGGGAATACCGGTTTCTGCGCCGCGCGCTGCTGGCCAGCCCGAATGTGTCGGCCGCCATGTTCTATACCGGCCCGGACGGCAAGCCCCGCTCTGGAAACGCCGTCGGCAACGTGACGGCCAACATGACCGAATCCGACCTCGCCCATTTCAAGGTGGTTGTGCTGGGAAATCTGGATGCCGGAGAGCTGACCGAGGCAAGGGCGCTGAACCTGGTGCGGTTTGTTGAAACCGGCGGCAGCGTTATTCTGCTTGGCGGAAACAAGGCCTGGGGCGAAAACGGGCTTTCAAAAACTTCCCTGCGCAAGATCATGCCGGTTACCGCCCACGGCACAAAACCGGCGGAAGCCGCCCTCTCCGGCCCGCCTTTCGCCGTGCGTCTCACGGACAGCGCCCGCGCGCATCCCGCCTTTGCGGGCGACGAGGCGTACTGGGCTTCGCTGCCGGGCGTGCTTTCCGTGTTTCCGGATGTGGTTCCTTCGCTGGGCGCGGAGGTTCTGGCCGAGGCCAATACTCCGCGCGGAGCTCAGGCGATGGTGTTAAGCCATCGTTACGGGAAAGGAAAGGTAGCCGCTATTTTCACGGATTCGCTCTGGCGATGGCAGTTGTCTGCGACCGCCGACCGGGATCAGCCTTATCAGCGTTTCTGGACCCAGCTTACGGCCTGGATGCTGCCGGAAGACGACGCGGCGGAAACGCGCCGTATTTATTTGTTCGCGGGCCGCGACCGCCTCTTCCTGGGCGAGGGGATGGAAATCAGCGCCCGCGTGTCCGGTTCAGGCGAAAAGCCGGCCGGTCCCGTGGAAGCCACGATTTCATTTCCCGACGGCCGCGAAGTTCCTTATACCATGAGTTCGCGGCAGATCGTTGCGCCCGCCGGCGAAACTTTTGACGGCTATGCGCTGGATTTTGAGCCGCCCGTCCCCGGCCATTATACCGCCGTGGCGGCGGCGGGCGGGGGGACTCAGAAAATAAAAAGCGATCCCATTTCATTTTTCGTGCGGCATCATTCCCAGGAAACAGTTCCCCGGCCTATAGACGCGGAAATTCTGAAAACGCTGGCCGCCGCGGGCGGCGGGCGCTTTTTTGAAACACTGGACCGGATGAACGAAGAATTGTCAACCATGAAGACGGCGGCCATCCAGGAAGAACAGTCGCGGTTTTACAGTCTGTGGCAGCGCTGGCCCCTGATCCTGCTGCTCATGGCGCTCCTTTCCGGGGCGTGGGCGCTGCGGAAAAGCCGGAACATGCCGTGAATTTTGCCTTGCAAAAACGTTGTTCCGGAGTTACTTTTGAGGTGATAATGAACGGAGGCGGGGTATGCGCATGAACAGCGGATATATGGCTGCGGCCTTGCTTGTCATCGGTTTAAACGCGGCGCTCGCCGCAGAAAAAAACCTTATTGAAAACGGAAACTTTGATGTTCCGGGCGATCCCCTGCGCGGCTGGGTTGTGGATTACGCCTGGAGCGGCAACGAATATTACATTGATAACGCCCAAAGAGTTTCCATTGTTCCGAATGAATCCGGCCGAAAAAACGTAATGCGCCTGGACGGCCTGACCGGGGCCGGCACCAAGGTTGAATCGTCCGTCATCCCGTTTGACATCAAGCAGAAATACCGGGCGACGCTGTTCGTGAAAGGCGGACCGTACCGCATTTATTTCGCGGGTTACCAGTGGAAGCCCGGGATTCGCCCCCACGATAATCCAAAACCGGAAGAACTGCGCATGATTTACCGCAGCAAGACGGAGACGGGCACGGCAAAATCATGGCAGAGCGTCTCGCTTGAAATCCCTGGCGCCAAGGCTTCCAGCGCAAGCCTCCAGCACCTCGGCCGCGTGCGGTTTATCCGGCTTTACGTGTATGTTTACAATTCGGACGAAGCCGTTCATGACCTCTGCGCCGGTTTCATTGACGGCGTGCTGGTTGAAAGAATAGAGTAATGTCTGCCATGATTGACATTGCGGGCGTGTTGCAGGAAATCGGGGACGGCTTGCTCTGGTGGCGGGCGCAATTGCGCCTGATCCGCGGCGCCGCATGCCTCCTGGCCGCCCTCCTGATTTTCAGCGCGGCGGATCTCTTGTTCAGGCTGAATATGCCTGCCCGCCTGTGCGCCGGAGGGTTGCTGCTGGCCGCGGCCTGCTTCACCGCATGGCTCATCATCAGGACATTGCGCCGCAGGCTGACGACCGAGGGCGTCGCGGCGGCGATGGAAAAGGCCTTTCCGGAACTGGACAACCGCCTGATCAATTATATCCAGTTTGCCCGCGGTTCCGCGGCGGACCCCTTCAAGGCGGCGTATGTTGCAGCCGGAGCGCCGGATTTAAAAACGCTTGATTACGCCCGGATGAAAAGCCGGCGCGCCCATAACCGGGGACTGCTTATGCTGGCGGCGCTGGCGGTTTTTCTTGTTCTGCCAGCGGTGTTTGTCGGCAAAGCATGGCCGGCCGCCGTCTGGCGCATGGTCAATCCTTTCACACGGGTGCAACCCGTCACGCTCACCCGGCTGCTGGATGTTTCGCCGGGTGACAAAACAATTCTCCAGGGTTCCGCGGCCGTCCTTGCGGCGCGCGTGGACGGCCATCCCGGACACAGGGCGCTTGTTGATGTGCATCCCGGCGACGCCGTCCAGACAACATATGACCTTGGAAAGATTGTCAAGAGCGGCGTGCAGGAATTCACCTATTCTTTGCCGCGCGTGAATACGCGCCTGCGTTACCGGTTCAGGGCCGGCGACGCCCCGGCCTCCCCCTGGTACACCCTTGCTGTGCGTCCCCCGCCGGCGCTGACACGCATCCGGATGGAGGTGGTTGCGCCCGAATACACGGGGCGCGCTCCGCAATTTCTGGATGCTCGCACCAATGATTTGCGTTGGCCCGCCGGCTCCACGGTAAAATTTCTGATAACCGGCAGCGACAAGATGAAGCTCATAAACGTGGCGGCGCCCGGCTGTGACAAGCTGGAACTGCGCCGCCAGCAGGACCGGGGCGTATGGCTCGGCAGCCTGCAGTTGACCGAACCCGGCATTCTGGCGTTCAACGCCGAGGACTCGTTCGGCGAGTCTCTTTGCGAGGAGGTCGCTTATCAGCTTGAGCCGGACCAGCCGCCGGTCATTGAGATTATTTCGCCGGCCGGACGCGGCGTCCTGCCGAAGGGCGAACAGCCGAAAATCGTATTCCATATCGCCGATGATTACGGTCTGGCGGAAGTGCAGGTTGAGCGGATCAATCCGGATCAACCCGGCGCGGCCGCCGGCGAGTCCCTTCAGGCCTGGCGGACCGGCCATGCGCGCGAGTTCAACAAGGTCTGGAGCGCGGAACAAGAGCGCGGCGGGGAGGTCATGGCTTTCCGCATCGCGGCCCGCGACAATAATCCCTTCCTTAAAAACATCACCCGCTCGCGGCCGATCATTTTTAATTCGCCGGCCCGGGAACAGGAGGCCGAATCGCGTGAAAATCTTGAAAAAAGCGCCCTAGCCGGCCTCACCCTGCTGATTGGGCTGCAGAAGGCGAACATTGAGCAGACCCGCGCCCGGCGCGCTAACCTTGCGGTAGTGTCTTCCGCCGACTGGCGGGGGACCCTGGACAAACAGGCGCAAATCCAATCTTTAACCCGCGAATTGCTGCATAACCCTATTCGCCCGCTGGGCGGACAGACGGAAACCGTCAAGAAATTGTTTCTTAATGAAATGCCGCTGGCCATAGACGTTCTGGATAGAATCGCGGCCGCGGCGCCCGCGGTCAAGCCTGCCGCGGTAGCGGAAGCCCTGCGCCTGCAGGAGGCCATTTTGCGCGGTTTCACGGCCGCCCAGGTTGCCGCGGAACAGGCGGCGGTCAGCCAGAGAATTTCCGGGCTTTCCGCCATACTCCAGGCATTGATAGGCAATCAGCGGGATGTGCTGAAGAAAACGAAGTCTTTCGCGGGCGGCGGCGCCAAGGTAAGCCCGCTTCTTGTGGAACAACAGGATGCGCTTGCCTCGGACATGGTTGAATTCGTCAAAACCTGCAAAAAGGATGCCGAAGCGGTGCGCGCCAATGACCCGGATTTTGCGGACATCCTTGTCAAGCTGACAAGCGAGGCCGAAAAACGAGCTGTTCGCAACGATATGCTGATGGCCGCCGAGCGGCTTGAACGCAATGCCGCCTCCGAAGCCGTTCCCTTCGCCCGGAAGGCGCTCGGCAGCCTGCAGGCATTGCAGGAACTCCTGGAGGGCGTGCGCGCGCAGCAGATTGAGGAAGACCGGAGCGTTATGATTGAATCGCTGGAACAGGCCCGGCAGAAAGTTGAAAGGACGAAGGAGCTTCACCGGCGCATGCTTGAGGCCATGGACGCTGTGCGCGGACAGGTTGCGAAAAACGACGAGATGTTTGACGCTTTCCTTGAAGAATACAAGGAACTGGCGGAAAACACGAAAGAAGTCATGCTGGCCGTCCCTGCCGACCTGCATGTCTTTACCGACCTGAACCCGGCCAACGACCTGGTGGAAGACGTCTTTTCGGTTTTTGAAGAAATAGAACAGGTTGAAGGCAGTGAAAAAATGAAGGCGGACGACATCGTTGAATTCGCGTACGCCAAGGAACAGCAGCTGGTTGAACAGATGGAAGAAATACTTGAAAAAGTGGAGGACATGGAAAAATGGCTGATGAGCAATCCGGACAACCGGAAAGTTGAAACCGAGGCATTTGACCGGGAGGAAATGCCCGAGTCCGGCATTGCCATGGGGCCTCTCGCCAGCCAGTTGGAGGATTTGATAGGCGAATTGCTGAAGGAATCCAAAGTAATGTCCGATGAGGCCGACGACGGCGCCACCACGCACGCCATGCCGGATACCCCGGCCGGATGGGACGTGATGGAAGGCGATATATCCTCCTTTTCCGCGGACGGCGTGTCCGGGAACACGACCCCGGACCATAAGGAACAGGACGGACGTTCCCTCGTCGGCCGCGAGGGCATGTCCGTTGGCGAAACGGCGGCCGGCTCGGGCACGCTCAGCGAAGGCGACAAGAATATTGAGGCGCGCCGGACCGAGGAGGCGACCCAGAGCGGCCAGGTGGACGTGGACGGCGAAGGCCAGACCGCGGCCACCGGCGGCGGGAAACTTGCCACGGGCAAGGCCGATGAACACGGGATGGGCGGGGGCGCTGAGCGCATGGATTCAACCGAACAGGGTTCATGGGCGGGTATGGCCGCCATGATGGCGCGCCGCGCCGACGCAATCTACGCGCAGGCATCCCTGCAGAAAGTGAGGGTCAACTCGCTTCAGGAAGCCGCGCGCCATCTGCGCCAATCCGGCGACGCGATCGCGAAGGGGCGCATAGAACAGATGAAAGAATTTCAAAACCTTGCGGCGACGGCCTTGCAGAAAGCCCGTATTGAGCTTGCGGCCGGTCCCGCCGGGCCCATGGACGTTGACGAAAAGCCGGGCGTTATAGATTCGTTTATCGGAGGCGGACCCGAACTCGCTCCGCAGCGGTACAGAAACGCCGTGGCGGATTACTATAAATTGTTGAATGAATCCCTCTGATCATACCGGGTCTTCCGTTTATTCCGGCGCCGTTCCCCGCCCCTCTTGCTGGCCCTTCTATATTCAGGATATCGCCCAACTGCGCGCCGAGACGGAACGCCTTGGCCTCGCCTTGCCGCTTTCCGAAGAAAGCAAACCGCTCTGGAAAGAGCTTGTTTTGAAAAGCAGGCGGATACCCAACCGCTGGTGCGCGCAGCCGGTAGCGGGCAACGACGCCTTGCCCGGCGGCGCTCCCTCGCCATTGACGTTGCGGCGTTATACCCGTTGCGCGGCGGGCGGGTTCGGGTTGATCTGGGTGGAACGCGTTGTTGTGAATCCCCGTGCGCGCTCGCGCCCCGGCGGCGGGCTGGCAATCACACGCAGGAACCTCGGCGCATTTGCGGATTTTACGCGCGCGGTGCGCCGCGCCGCGCGGGATTCCCGGTTCCGCGCCCCGGTCCTTATCCTGCAACTCGCCCACGCCGGCGGCAGGGCTTTCAGCGATCGCGACCTGGTAAAGGCGCGCGGGCAAATCATCGCCGCGGCGGATTTCGCCGCCCGGGCCGGCTTTGACGGAGTGGATATCCAGTGTTGCGGGAACAGTCTTCCCGCAAAAATGCTGGCGGCTTTTGAGCGGCCCGGCAAATACGGCGGGCCGTTTGAAAATCGGGCGCGTTTCCTGCGTGAATTGGTGCGGGGCGTCCGGGCGAAACGCCCGGAACTGCTGATCGCGGTTCGTCTGAACGCCTACGCCGCTTGCGCTTGCCCGCCCGGTTTCGGGGTTGCCGGCGGCAATTACCGCGAGCCGGATTTGCGCGAGCCTGGAAAACTGGCGAAATTTTTGCGTGAGGATGGCGCGGCGCTGCTTAACATCACGGCGAACAGTCCGAATCTCAGGGCGGCGCCCGCGGAGCGGGCCCGGCTTCCTTTCGCGGATTGTGATATCGGCGACGAGCATCCCCTGGCGATACTTTCCCGGAATCTGGCCATAGCCGGGGCGTTGCGCGCGGCGGCGCCCGGCTTGCCCGTTGTTATCGGAGGATGGACCTGGCTCCGGCAATTCATACCGGCGGCGGCCGCCGGCGCATTGCGGGCGGGGAACGCGGATTTTATCGGATTGGGGCGCGCCGCGCTGGCATATCCGGAGCTTCCCGGCGATCTCCGGCGTGCCGGTAAATTGGATTTTCATAAATGCTGCAGTCTCTGCCAGGCCTGCCTGTGCCTGGCGCGCGCCGGCGCGCGCGCGGGTTGTGTTCCGCGCGATGCCCTTGTTTACGGTCCGGAATACCGCCGCGCGCGGCGCTTTTCCATGCCGCGGCTGCTGGATGAAGCGCGGAAATGCCGCAATTGCGAAGAGGCCGCGTGCCGCATTTCCGTGCCGGGTAATCTGGATATACCCGCCTTCATCAGGGCCTTTGAGCAGGATAGTTTGCGCGCCGCTTTTACCGTCATTCGCCGCGCGAACGTTCTGCCCGAAATGGGCGCCATGCTTGCATACGCCCCGCCGCAGCGCGCGGGCGAAGCCAACTGCGTGGAGACGATATTTTCGGGCCGCCCGGTGGCGATTCGCGACATCATGATCGCGGTCTCTCAATCGGCGCGCGCCCGGGGTTGGACCGGCGTTCGTTTGCCGCCGGAACCTTTGTCCGGCCGCCGGGTGGCCGTGGTAGGCGGCGGACCTTCCGGCCTGGCGGCCGCGGCGGTCCTCCTTGAACGCGGCCATGCCGTTACCATATTTGAAAGCCGGAAACGGCTCGGCGGAGTGCCCGAAATATTGATTCCGGCGGCGCGTTTTCCCGGGGCCGCGCATGAAATCCGCGCCCTGTTTAAGCCCGCGCTTGAGAAGAGACGCCTGGATATTCGGTTTGGCGCGGAATTCGGCCGCACCGGCCCGGACCTTGACCGCTTGCAACGTTCATTTGACGCCGTTCTGCTGGCCGCGGGGCTTTGGCGGAACCTGTCCCTGGGCGATGCGGACGGGGTGGCGGACGCCGCGTGTTTTCTGGAGCGGGCGAAGGCCGGCCGCTGGACCGCAAGGCTGGATTCCGCGGCCGTATTGAGCGGGGGCGATTGCGCGATGGATTCTTCGGCCGCGGCCCTTGCGCTCGGCGCGCGGAAATTGTATATTATTTTCCCGGGGCCGCGCGCGGAAATGCATTGGTGCGCAGAGGAAATTTTCTTTAAACGGCCGGGCGTGCATGCGCTGATGCTTACGCGGCCGCTCGGGTACGAAACGAACGCAAAAGGCAAACTCACCGGCCTGCGGGTCTGTCCTTTGGTTGCCGCACCGGACGGATCATGGCGGGACGTTCCCGGGAGCCGGTACACGATCGCGGTTGACGCGGTGTTTGAGGCGGCGGGGCTCAGACCGGCGGCTTCGCTGGTATCCGCCCTGCCCGGCCTGCGGTTCCTTGAAAACGGTCTGCTGGCCACCAGGCGCGCAGGAATTTTTCAAACGGACCGGGAAGGCGTGTACGCGGCCGGCGCGCTTGTTAACGGCGGCGCTTCGGTGCCGCAATGCGTGGCCGAAGGAATGGGCGCCGCCGAGGAAATTCACCGTGCCCTGACGGCCCTGCCATGAAACTGAGAAGACGCAAAAAAAACAGATACGGCCGGTGTGTTGAGCCCGCCCTCACCGTGCGCCGCCTTGAATCCATTCTGGGGAAAAAATACGATTACTGGATTCACGAGGAACAGGTTGCGCCCGGACTGTTTTGGTCTGCGTTGTTCATTGATAACATGGATTTTCGCGCCATGGGGAAAGGCGTGGATGCGATGCAGAGCCGCGCCGGCGCGCTGGCCGAAACGGCGGAATGGCTCATTTCCCTGCCGGTTGAGAAGTTGCCGGGTTATGTGGCGGCCCGGCAGGATGAGCTGGAGCGCCCCCTTCCAATTGAAAACTTGTTGCCCCATATCGCCAACGCCACGCCGCCGGTGCTGGAGCGCATCAAGTCGTTGGATTGCGCGCGGCACTGGGTGGATGGGTATTCCCTGCTTGACGGCCGGCGGCTGAAAGTTCCGATAAAATACCTGAGGTTGATTCACGGTCCCAACGGCCGGGCCGCCGGCAACTGCCTGGAGGAGGCCGTGGTGCACGCCACGAACGAGGTGTTTGAGCGGCGCGTTCACGCGACAATCCTCAGAAACAGAATGATCATGCCCACGATCATTCCGGAAACGATTCCCAGCCCGCTGGTCCGCGGCCAGCTGGAATTCATGCGCGCGCAGGATATTGAAGTTACGATAAAGGACTTGTCTTTCGGCGGGGTCATGCCGTGCGTGGGGGCATATTTCAAAGACCGCGCCGTTCCTCCCGAATACCAGTTTCACCACGCCTTCAAGGTCGGGGCCGCCTTCAATACCGGCGAGGCGCTCGTCCGGGTTTTTACCGAGTACGTGCAGGGCCGCCGCCGGGACGAATTCCGCCCGCGCGCGCCCGAAGCGCTCGCGCGCATACTGAAGCCCGATTTCCGGGCGTTGCCGGCGCAGGATAATGCTTGCGACAATTTCCTGTCAGCGTTCATGTTCGGGTTTGTGCCGTACCGCGACGCGGCCTTTCTTGAAGAGGGGGAACGGGGGCCGTTCCGTCCTTCCCGGGGATATGGCGACTGCCTTGGGGATATCAATCGCGCGCGGAGCATCTGCAGAACGCTGGGCAGGGATTACATCGTGGTGGACATCTCCGATCCCGCAACAGGTTTTGCGGTGGTCCAGGTCGTTATTCCAGGCTACTCGGACGTGCTCCCGTTTCATCCCCCATCCAGCCCGGCGCTCTTTGAGCGCGTGCAACGGACGGACGTGCTGAATATGTATGCTTGACGAAATGTTATTCCGGCGGCGGGTTCCGGGCCGGGAAAAGGACGTGTCAGGCAATGTATTTTTCGCCGGAAAACCGGCGCTCAAGGCGCGCGAGCTCGTCCGACAGTTCTTGCGGCAGACGCGCGCCGAACCGGGCGTAGTGGGCGCGGATGTCGGGAATTTCCCCCATCCAGCCGGCGCGGTCCACGCGCAGGAGCTCGCCGAGGTCTTCGGCGGGGATATCAAGGCCGTTTGTGTCAATCGCGGAAGGATGAGGGAGCAGGCCGAGGGGCGTTTCAACCGCCCGCCCCGTTCCGGTTACGCGTTCGTAAATCCATTTCAGCACCCGGCTGTTTTCGCCGAAGCCCGGCCAGAGCCATTTGCCTTCTTTTGACTTGCGGAACCAGTTGACGTAGAAAATTTTTGGCAGGCTGGCGGAACTTGTTTTGCGTCCTATGTCAAGCCAGTGGGCGAAGTAATCGCCCATGTTGTATCCGCAGAACGGCAGCATGGCCATGGGATCGCGGCGGACAATGCCGACCGCGCCGGCTTGCGCGGCCGTTGTTTCCGAAGACTGGATTGAACCAAGGAAAGTCCCGTGCTTCCAGTCAAACGCCTCAAAAACGAGCGGGATCACCGCCGGCCGCCGGCCGCCGAAGAGGATGGCGGAAATCGGCACGCCGCGCGGGTCATTCCATGCGGCGTCCGCGGCGGGACACTGGGCAATCGGGGCGGTGAAACGGCCGTTTGGATTGGCAGCTTTTCGGCCGGAATCCGCTTCCCATGGTTTTCCCTGCCAGTCCAGGAGGCCCGGCGGCGGCTCGCCGGTAAGGCCTTCCCACCAGACATTGCCGTCAGGGCTCAGAGCGACGTTGGTAAAAATACTGTTGGCCGTCATGGTCTTGATCGCATTCGGATTGGACTGAAGGGAAGTGCCGGGCGCCACGCCGAAGAATCCGGATTCGGGGTTGATGGCGTAGAGCCGGCCGTCCTGGCCGAACTTCATCCAGGCGATGTCATCGCCCACACAGGTTATTTTCCATCCCGGCAGGGAGGGATTCATCATGGCCAGGTTGGTTTTTCCACAGGCGCTCGGGAAGGCGGCGGCGATATAAATGGTTTTGCCCGCGGGGGGGGTCAGCCCCAGGATCAGCATGTGTTCCGCGAGCCAGCCTTCGGCGCGGGCCATGACCGAGGCTATTCTCAGCGCGAAACATTTTTTCCCGAGCAGGGCGTTGCCTCCGTAACCGCTGCCATAGGACCAGACGGACCTTTCATCCGGAAAATGGGCAATATACTTGTTTTCGGCATTGCACGGCCAGGGAACATCGGCGTCGCCTTGCTGAAGGGGCGCGCCGACCGAATGCAGGCAGGGGATAAAATCGCCGTTGCCGAGCGCCGCAAGCACTTCGCGTCCCATGCGGGTCATAATGCGCATATTGGCGACAACGTAAAGCGAATCGGTGATCTCTATGCCGATATGGGAAATGGGCGAACCGATCGGTCCCATGCTGTAGGGGATGACGAACATGGCGCGTCCGCGCATGCAGTTGCGGAATAATCCGGATAAAAAGGTTTTCATCTCGGCCGGGTCGCGCCAGTTGTTGGTGGGGCCGGCCTCGTCCCGGGAACGCGCGCAGATGAAAGTGCGGTCCTCGGTGCGCGCCACGTCGCCGGGGTCGGAGCGGCAGAGGTAACTGTTTGCGCGCAGTTTTTCATTCAGCCGGATAAACGTTCCGTTGTTGACCATCTCGGCGCAGAGGCGGTTGTATTCTTCCTGCGAACCGTCGCACACGTGAATGGAACGCGGCGCGCAAAGCGCGGCTATCTGTTCAATCCAGGCATTCAGTTTGTTGTTTCCGGTCATATTCATAAGCATTGCGGAAATTGCGCCGGTGGCGCGCAAATTCCGATATTTCAATACAAGTTGCCGCCGGCTGTCAAGAATTAATGGCGAATATTTGCGCGCCCCTCAGGGCCGCGTCAAGAAAGCCGGAGAGTGATAAAAGGCGAGAGGAGTGCGGTTTAGAGGGCAACAGAAGCAAGATTTGGAAGGCTTTGCCCGCTACGGGCAGGCCCGGAAGGCGGGA
>JAQUQV010000017.1 GCA_028715905.1 Kiritimatiellia bacterium | reverse complement strand
GAAAACAGGGAGATAGAGGCGCAAACCACCCGGGACGGCGCGGAGCTTGAAATCACGGTTCCGCCGGGCGGCATCAGGATTATTGAGTTTCAAACAAATTGAAATCCGAATATTGCGCGGAAATCGCGCAAAATCAGGGCAAAAAGGGGATACAATCATGAAACATTATCTGATCGGCCTGACCGCGGTTTTGTTGATATGTTTTTTCGGCATTTGCGCGTGTTCCGGCGACACGCATTACGCGGCCACGAACATGCTCAGCGTTGAGCCCTACACGAGCTGGGAAAACGCCGCCAGCAATATCCAGTGGGCGGCGGACGCGGCCACGGAGGGGGATACGGTTCTGGTGAGCAACGGGGTGTACGAGGCCGGCGGGCTAACCAATTATCCAACCGGCACGCTTCTGACCAATCGCCTGGTAATTACTTCCGCCATTACGGTTACCAGCGTGAACGGCGCGTCCGTTACCGCGATCAAGGGGGCGTGGGCGTCCAACGGCCAGACGAACGGGCTTGATTCTGTCCGGTGCGTCTACATGTCCGCGGGCACGCTGATCGGTTTCACGATTACGAACGGCGCAACGCGCGTCAGTTCATCCGCCGACGGTAACGGCGGCGGGATTTATTGCCCGTCCACAAGTCCGGGTATTCCTCCTGTAATCTCAAATTGCGTGATTGCCGGCAATGCCGCGTATTACTATGGAGCCGGGGTGTATTACGGCACAATGTGCAATACGATCGTCAAAAATAACAACGGCAATAACAGCGTCGCCGCGCGCGGCGTAATAATCTATCATGGCAATGCCGTCAACTGCACGATTTCAAACAACAGCGGCGGTGGCTCTATGGTGGGGTATTCCGTATTGTCCAACTGTGCCGTGGTCAACAACGCCTCTGTTTCCGGCGCGGGCGGAGTGCAGAATTGTAATTTGGCCAATTGCCTGATTGCCGTCAATAGCGGTAATTTAGCCTCGGTTACGATTAACGAAAGCGGGTATTGGATAAAGAACAGCACGATCGTAAGCAATTATTGTGCGAATAGTAACGTTGGCGGGGGAATGTATTTTACTGTTGGCAAGACGGCAACGGTTGAAAACTGCGTGATCTATGACAACCATTTCAAGAATCTTCATTCCATAGAGGGCGCCGGGGGTATTTTCACAAACTGCTGTGTTTTTCCGACGAACTCATCGGCCATCCTCGCCGGCAGCGTTAACAACATTGAATCCGACCCCCAATTCGCGAATAAGGCCGCCGGCGATTGGCGCCTCAAGGCCGGCTCGCCCTGCGTCAACGCGGGCATAAACCGGGACTGGATGACAAATTCGGTTGATTTGGATGGCACGGCGCGCCTCCGCTACGGCCGGGTGGACATGGGCGCCTATGAATGCATTTACAGCGGAACTATTTGCGGCTTCCGATAAACAATATATACCAGAAAATGAACCATGCGGCGATTCCGGACGATAAAACATGCATCGCCGAACAGGGGTTCGGCTCCTACGTAATTTTATGCTTTTTTGCGGCAAGATTGTCCTCAGTAGGCGGAAAAATCTCATGCCTGAACGCGCAATAGCGGCAACAACCTGACTTTCGCAGAAAGACGGTTTTCCATAATCCACCCGGCCGGACGCATTTTTGTTTTGATTTCCCATGTCGCAAATCGGGAAAAAATATTCGCAAATCGCGGTGGATTACATCCCGCCATTATGATAGAAATCGCCTCAAAAAGGAAATGTCCGCCCGGAGGATACACGATTGATGCCATGAAAAAAACACCGCAAAAACATCAGGATGACGGGAAACTATCGCTGACCGTCGGCAATCTGAAATTCCGCAATAACTTCATCGTGGCCTCCGGCCCCACCGTCAAATTGAAGGAGCAACTGATCCTGGCCGAAGAATCAGGCTGGGCCGGCGCCAGCTTGAAACTGGCCTTTGACCCGGAGCCTTACATCAGTCTCCCGCCCCGCTACCGCTGGTTTGGCAAAGAAAAATATCACGCCTTTACCGCTGAAAAACGCCTGACTTTTGACCAGTGCCTGAAATTGATTGAGGAAGGGCGCAAGGCAACGCGCGATCTTGTGCTCTTTGCCAACATTACCTATGTAGGCAAAAGCGCAACCGGCTGGGAGGACATGGCCAAAAAAGCCCAAGCGGCCGGCGCGCATGCCATTGAGCTCAACATGTGCTGCCCCAATATGTCCTTCAACGTGGCCCTTTCTGAAAAAGAGGCAAAGAATACGGCTCAGACCGGCGCCAGCATGGGCCAGAACGCCGTCATCGTCAGCACAATCGCGGAAGCCGTGAAAAAGGCGGTCAAAATTCCGGTCTTTGTCAAGATCACGCCCGAAGGCGGCCGGATCGCCGATGTGGCCAAAGCCTGCTTTGACAAGGGCATTGACTGCGTGGTCTCGGTCGCCAACCGTCTGGCCATCGCCGAATTTGACATTGAAAATACCAGCCAGGGCCCCTACCGCCTTCAGGACGAGCCCACCATGGCCTGTTTTTCCGGCCCCTGGATAAAGCCGCTTGCGCTCAGGGACGTTTACGAGATCCGTAAAAAAGCGGGCGTCACCCCCTTCATCCAGGGCACGGGCGGGATCGCCTCGGCCAGGGACGCGATTCAATTCATCATGTGCGGCGCGGATTTGCTCGGAGTCTGCACCGAGACCATGCTGCGCGGTTTTGATTTTTTGCCCAAATGGCTTAAACAAATGAGCGAATTCATGAATAGACACGGCTATAAAAGCTACCGCGATTTCCGCGATCTTGCCATGCAGAAAATCACTCCCGCCGACAAGCTAACACTGCATGCAGGTTACGCCGAGGTTGATTTGGAAAAATGCAACGGCTGCGGGCTGTGCGAAAAAATCGGCCATTGCAACGCCATTGAAATCATTGACCGCAAGAGCCGCATCACAAAGGAAAAATGCCTGGCGTGTTCAACCTGCGCGGATATCTGTCCGCAAGGGGCAATTAATATGAGGAGAAAATCATGACCATGCACTTGGTAAAGCACATCGGGGCGACCGAAGAAGGCAAGAATAATTTTTGCGCCAACACACTGCGCGTCGGCGATCTGAATGGCGATGGCGCGCCGGACATGCTCTTCGCACGCAGCCATTTTGAAACACGCGCGATCACCGGTTTAACTGCATTAACGATTGAGGGGCGGCGACTCTGGCAATGGGGATGTCCAGCCGAAGCATGTGGACGAATCTATTCCGACCTGCCGGTGCAAATCTACGATTGGGACGGCGACGGCCGGAACGAAGTGCTGCTGGTTCGTCAAGCCGTATATGCCGAACTGCATGAGCCGAAAGTATGGCACCGGGAACGGGCTGCGCGCTACGAGGGCTCGGCCACGCTACTGATTCTGGATGCCGCCACAGGGCAACAGAAGGACACTCTCCCTTTGCCGGCCCCGGCCGACGATTGTTTTCTGTTCGCGGATCTGACAGGGCGCGGACGCCGCGAGGACCTGGTGGTCAAGGACCGCTACTGGAACATGTGGGGCGTCGCGCACGATGGGCGCGTGCTCTGGCGCTATCAAGGTTCAACGGGACATTTTCCGGCGCTGGCCGACGTGGATGGCGATGGATGCGATGAGGTGTTCGTCGGGTTCGCGCTGATAGATCACAACGGCAAGGTGCTTTTTCAGCATGACGCCGGCAATCAGCATCAGGATGCCGCTTGCGCCGTTAAAACTCCGGATGGATCCTGGCATCTGCTCTTCGGCAACGGTGGATTGCATTGCCTGACCACCGATGGCCGGGAATTATGGAAAATACCGTTACGCGAGGCGCAGCACGTGGTGACCGGACACTTCCGGGGCGACTCCTCCACGCAAGTGGCGGCGCTCAACCGCGGGGAAAAATTGCCGGCCGGCGGCCGCGCCCCGGCGACTCTGTGCTTGTTCGATCTGGAGGGCCGGGAAATATGGCGGCGCGTTCAACCCGAAGGCAGTTGGGGTGCGGCAATCACGTCCATCAACTGGTTTGGACCAGGCTCTCCGCAGGGGATATTGATGTATAGCCGCGGCTACGGCGAGCCGGCGGTGGTATATAACGGTGAGGGGGAAGTGGCGGACACCCTGGCTTTACGACCGGTCCCGCCGCAGGTGGCGCCGGACTGGATCACAAATATCTACGGCCCGGCTGGTTATTACGGTCTGGCGGCGGATATATGGGGAGATAGCCGGGACGAGGCCGTCTTATATGGAGTCTCAGGCGTTTACATCTATGCTAACAGCCGACCGCTGGCCATTCCGACCATTTACAATGAAACCATCTATACAGGGATGTAATCCACAAAATATAAAAATAATGAAGACTTTGATTAAGAAATCTCATCCAGATCAAGTTAACGAAATTATAATAGGCAAGGACAAATACGTTGACACGCTCTACGGCTGTTTCCGGCTGAGCAATCCCAGAGGCGACCCCTTCGCGGAAGAACGGGAGATTGAAATCATCGCCCGCAGCGGAAAAAAGATCAAAGTCCGGGTGCCGGAAAAAATGCGCGTTGATCTGCCGGCAAACAGCAAGGCAATCAACGGTAAATTTTTCAGCCTTGAAAAGATAGGAAAATACCGCGACGTCATGCACCTCCTGACCATGCGCGCCGGCTGGAACCAGACCGACCGCGATATTGACCGCATGGTGGATCTTGATCCAAACGGCACTTTTGTGGCCAGACTCACTGGGAAAAACTTTGACATACCGCTGGGCACTTGTTCTACCTTGCCGCTCGGGGACAACAAGACCTGGATTGGAATGATTCTGGTCCACCCCGAGGCGCGGCGCCAGGGCATTGCCAATGCCATGATGCAACGTTGCGTAAAATATGCGCTAGACAGCGGTAAAGTCATCAACGGCCTCGACGCCACCCCCATGGGCAACACGGTCTACGGCGCGGTCGGGTATGTCAATTCCTACCGCATCTGGCGTTCGGTTTTTGAATTGGCCGAATTTGCGGGGCAAAAACATGACCGCAACCATGTTTTTACCGTGAAGAAAAATGACCTCAATGAAGTCATCCGCTACGATGCTTCCGCGTTCGTGGAACGCGCCGAAATCATGCGCGGACTTTTCAAAGACAGCGGGGGCGGCTGTTTTGTTTGCCGGGACGACAACGGCGTCATCAAGGGCTATTGTTTCACCCGCCCCGGCCGGATCCGCCCGTTTGTCGGCCCCTTCATCGCCGACAACGATGAAACAGCCCGCGCGCTTGTCATTGCCGCCGCTCAATTTTTGATGAAGGATAAAAACAACAAGACCGCCTTCATTGACACCCCCGAGGGCAAGTTTGCCGACAAGGGCGCCTACGCGGAGCGGGTCTTTGACCAGGAAAAAAAACCGAGCCGCCACCGCCTGATCAAGACGGCCAAGCCGGCGCGCGATTTCACCCGCATGTATCAGTTTGTGCATTACACTGAGGCGGACAAACTGGTTGAACAGTTTGCGGCGGCGGAAAACCTGGAAAAAAACTCGCCGCGGGTCAAGTCGTTCCGCGAAACGATTTACAAGTCCACGCTCAATTACACTGAAACCGCCGCTTTCATGGAATATGAACGGGAAAAACTGCAGGAAAAATTCTGGGGTATAACCGGCCCGGAGAAGGGATGAGAAAGCAGGCACATAGGCAGAAGGCACAAAGTGACAGAGAAAAAAATATGATGAACAACAAAATCAAGGTCGGCATCGTGGGCTCAAAATTCGCGGCGGATTTCCACGCCGACAGCTACCGCCGCAATCCCGCGGTCTCCATGGAGGCCGTGGCAGCCATTGACAACCTGGAGCCATTCGCCAAAAAATGGAAAATCCCGCGCGTCTATAAGGATTACCGCGAAATGCTCTCAAAAGAGGATATTGACCTTGTCTCGGTCTGCGCGCCCAATTTCCTGCACCACGACATTGTCCTGGCCGCGGCCGGCGCCGGAAAACACGTCTTTTGCGAAAAACCCCTGGCCACAAAGGCGCAAGACGCCCGCGCCATGGTGGCGGCCTGCAAAAAAGCAGAAGTAAAGTTATTTTACGGCGAAGACTGGTGCTTTGCGCCGGCCCTGAACCGCGCGGTTACCGTCATCAAGGAAGGCGGCATTGGCCGGCCGCTCTACGTCAAGGCCAAGGAATGCCATAACGGCACGCACAGTCCCTTTGCCAGAAACAAGAAAACCTGCGGCGGCGGATGCCTTATTCACCTTGGCATCCACCCGATCGGCTGGGCGCTTTACCTGCTGGCCAAAGGCGGCAAAAATCCGGTGGTGGAGGTTTTTGCCAGATGCAACGGCGGGCTCAAAGACAATTACGTCCACAAGCGGAACAGCGGCGAGGATTTTTCCGTGGCAATCATGAAATTCGCCGGCGGGGAACACGCGCTGATTGAGGGCAATTACATCACCGTGGGCGGCATGGAAGACCGGGTTGAAATTTACGGTTCTGCCGGAAACATCAAGGCCGACCTGACGCTTGGCTCCTGCCTGGATGTTTATTCCCGCCCCGGTTACGGCTATGCCGTTGAAAAGGCCGACAACACCCTCGGCTGGACAAAGCCGGCCGTGGATGAATTTCACAACCTGGGCTACGTGGACGAACTGGCGTGCGCCGTGCAATGCGTCCGGGAGGACAAGGAGCCGATGTACGGCTGCAGCGGCCGATTGGGACTGGCCTGCGTGGAAATCATTGAGGCCATGTACAAGGCCAACGCCGGCGGCAAGGCAGTGCGCGGAAGATGGGGATGAAATGAACAATGCTGTTGCTTATCCGCTTGATGGAAAAATTGAGCAGATGCTTTCCGATGGACAGCGTCCTGCTGCCTGGCAGCCTACCGGCTTGACCAAGGATTTCTATTTGGACTTAAGCGAACCCATTGTGCGCCAGCTTGTGGTTCTCCAGGATAATGACGGAAGAATCCATGATCCGTTCGAGCAGAGCGATACCATCTTTTTGCCATTTACCACGGCGCGTTTCGTGGGCGCGCTTGGGGCTCTTGTGGAAAACGGCCGTTGCCAGGACCTGACCGATAATCTTACCAGAGGCCTTGACGCTATTTGCCAAGAGGTTGCGCAACCCTACGAGAAGCATACATGCAGAGTGGATTTTTATCCGAAAGAAATTATCAGGGGATTGTCTGCAATGCGGGATAAGACCGACAAAGCGAGGATGGAGAAATGGCGGCGGCAACTTGGCGGATACGACCCGGAAAAAAATTATGCCTGCGTTCTTTCAAAATCTAAAGCAGAAGATATTTACAATGTTGTCACGTTTGCCATAGCCGGAGAGCAGATGAAAAAGCAGCTTGGCATTTCCTGCAACACGCCGTTTATCGAGCGGCATCTTGAAACGCAAAAGCGCCGTTTTACGGAACTAGGCATGTACCGCGATCCCAATGATCCCTTGACGTACGATTGGACCCCCCGCATGAACCTTTCGCTTTTATTTGCCGCAGGATACAAGGGTAAACATGCCGCCTTCTTTGATGAAATGCTGCGGCGGGGCGGCCTGACAACCCTGATGTACTTGTCGTCAACCGGCGAGGCGCCGTTCGGCGGAAGGAGCAATCAACAGAATTTCAACGAGGCAATCATCAGCGTAATTTGCGAATATGAGGCGAGCAGATATAAGGAATTGGGCAACGAGATTCTGGCCGGAGCATTCAAACGCGCCGCCCGGCTCGCCGCCTTGAGCGTGAAACGCTGGCTTGATCTTTCTCCGCTGCGTTTCACCAAGAACGAATTCCCTCCCGAAACCCAGCACGGCCGCGAGCGGAGTTACGGGCTTTATGCCGTTTACTCTCTCCTGATTGCCAGCCAGTTCGGTTTTGCGCATCTCCTGGCGGACGACACGATCAAGGAGTCGCCGGCTCCGGCCGAAATCGGCGGATACCTGCTGCCATTATTGAAAGATTTTCACAAGATTTTTGCCGCTTGCGGCGGATATCATATTGAAATTGACACGCGCGCCGACCACCACTATGACGCCACCGGATTGGGACGCATCCACCGCAAGGGAGCGCCGACCGAATTGGGCTTATCCATTCCGATTGCGGCGCATCCCAATTATATCGTGCCGGAGCCGGCTTCGCCCCGCAATATTGCCATGGGGCTTGGCTGGATAACGCGGGATGGCAAAACGATCTGGCTTTCCGACTTGTCCGGCGAAATTGTTGATGTTCAGCTCACGGACCTGGTTGAAAGCCCGGAAAGGGTCCGGTTTTCTGTAGCCTATACCATCAATTCCGGAGCGACCATGATGGTGAACGAAAAATATTGCATAACCGGCTCAGGCGTTGAAATAACCTCATCGCCGCCGGCTTCGGCGGTTCAGACCCTTGTCCAGATTCCGCTGCTGAAGACAAATGGCGGAACGGCTTCACAAATTCATGCGGAAGAGCGCTCATTTACGGTCAAATGCGCCGCACATTCATTGCGGGTAGAATGTCTGAGCCCCGGTTCTGCGGAACAATACCTCGAGCCTTTTGACGCTCCCAACCGCAATGGAATTTATCGGATCGGATGCTTCAGGACAGACCAGCGCCAGATCAGCTGGCGGGTTGAGTTGACGTGAGTAAAATACTGATGAAGGGGCTGAAAAAATGAGCCAAAAAGTCGTTATTGCAGATGACCGTTATCCTCATTACAACGAGGAAAACGAAGTCCTGACAAACCTCGGCATTGCGCCGACTATTACCAAAAGCGCCGACCAGCATGAATTGGCAAAAGCCTGTGAAAACGCCGACGGCATCATCGTCAACCTGCCGCCGATCAACGCAAAGGTGATTGGCGCCCTGAAAAAATGCAAAATTATTTCAAGATACGGCGTCGGCTACGACAATGTGGACGTGCAGGCCGCCACGAAAAAAAACATTTGGGTCGCCAATGTGCCGGACTACTGCGGCGAGGACGTTTCCGACCAGGCATTTGCCCTCTTTATGAGCTGTGTCCGCAAGGTGGCCCTGCGCGACAAACAGGTCAAGGCGGGCATCTGGCAAACGCAGGCCGACGGGCCCCAGTGGCGCGTCAAGGACAAAACCTTTGTTTTTTTCGGATTTGGCCAGATCGCCCGCATTTTTCACCGCAAACTCTCCGGCTTTCAATTGGGGCGCACGCTGGTTTTTGACCCCTTCCTGGATGAAATTGCCGTGCGCGCCGCCGGCGCCGAAAAGGTTGACCTTGAAACCGCCCTGCGCGAGGGCGACTTCTTTTCAATTCATATGCCGCTGAACGAGAAAACCCGCGGCATGTTCAATGAAGAGGCGTTCAAAAAAATGAAAAAGACCGCTATTCTCATCAACACCTCCCGCGGCCCGATCGTTGACGAACGCGCGCTTCACAAGGCGCTTTCGGAACGCTGGATAAACAGCGCCGGCCTGGACGTGTTCGCCACCGAACCGGTCAACGCCGATAATCCTCTCCTGAAACTTGACAACATAACCGTGTCCGGGCACACGGGCTGGTACACGGAAGAGGCCCAGAGCGAATTAAAACGCAAGGCCGCGGAAAACATCCGGGATGTCTTGAGCGGCGGGAAACCAAAATATGCAGTGAATATGATATAAAAAGGCACAAAGGCAGAAGGCACAAAGGCACAAAGTGAAAGAGAAAGAAGCAAATAACCAGAATGAGAAAATGCAAGAGGATAAATGTTCAGATAGCTTTGTTCTTATCCGTTACTTTGCGCCTTCTGCCTTTGCCCCTTTGTGCCTATCTTGAATAAAATCAGAAAGGATAAGACATGCAGGATACACTGAAAACAATCAACGAGATGGGCATTGTGCCCGTCGTGAAAATTGATAACGCCAAAGACGCCGTGCCGCTGGCAAAAGCCCTGGCCGCGGGCGGACTGCCCGCGGCAGAAATCACTTTCCGCACCGCCGCGGCTGAAGACGCCATCAAGGCAATCGCCGCGGAATGCCCCGACGTGTTGCTGGGCGCCGGCACGGTGATAAATGTTGCGCAGGCGGAAAAGGCCCTGAAAGCCGGGGCAAAATTCATCGTTACCCCGGGCTTCAGTTCCGCGGTTGTGAAATATTGCGTTGAGCGCCAAGTGCCCGTCACGCCGGGCATTGCCACCCCGACCGAAATCCAGATGGCGCTTGACCACGGCGTGGACGTGCTTAAATTTTTTCCGGCGGACGCCTTTGGCGGACTCAAAACCCTGAAGGCCATGAGCGCGCCCTATAGCGCGGTCAAATTCATTCCCACCGGCGGCATCACCGCCCAGAACCTGGCCGAATATATTCTGTTCCCAAAAGTATTCGCCTGCGGCGGAACATGGATGGTCAAGGACGATCTCATCAAAACCGGCAAATTTGACGAAGTAACCCGGCTGACACGCGAGGCAATCAATGCCATGCTGGGATTTGATCTCGGCCATATCGGCATCAACATGAGCGGGTCCGAATCATCCCTGGAGTTGGCCAAGAATTTAAGCGCCATGTTCAACCTGGCCCTGAAAGAAGGCAACAGCTCCAACTTTGCCGGCAAGGGATTTGAGATCAACAAGAGCAAGGGCCTGGGAACCAACGGGCATATCGCCGTAACCACCAATTCCATAACGCGGGCCGCGGCCTGGCTGGAACGCAAGGGCGTTGCGGTGGACATGAGCACGGCCAAAAAAGACGCCGGCGGCGTTTATGGGGCCGTGTATTTGAAGGGTGAATTCGGCGGGTTTGCGATTCATCTGCTGCAAAGGAAGTGAGAAGAAGGCACGTTCAATGAAGTTTCAAATACAATATGAAAGGAACAATAATAATGAATAATAGAGTGATCACCTTCGGTGAAATTATGCTGAGACTGAAATCCCCCGGTTTTGAACGGTTGTTTCAGTCGCCGGTTCTGGAAGCCACCTTCGGCGGCGGCGAGGCCAACGTGGCGGTTTCCCTGGCAAATTTCGGCCTCAATGCAGCCTTTGTAACGGTTCTCCCCAAGAACGAGATAGGCGAAAGCTGCATCGCCGAACTCCGGCGTTTCGGCGTGGACACCTCATTAATCGCGCGGGGAGCGGGCCGGCTGGGAATTTATTTCCTGGAAACCGGCGCCAACCAACGGGGATCAAAAGTGGTCTATGACCGCGAGGGCTCCGCAATTGCGCTGGCCAAACCCGGCGCAATTGACTGGGAAAAAACTTTCGCGGGCGCGAACTGGTTTCACATCACCGGCATCACTCCGGCCATATCGCAATCAGCGGCCGATCTCGCGCTGGAAGCGGTCAAGGCGGCCAAACAAAACGGGCTGACCGTCTCCTGCGATTTTAATTACCGGGGTAAATTATGGAAATACGGCAAGACCGCCCCGGAAATCATGACCGGCCTCGTGAAACATGTTGACATCGGCATCGCCAATGAGGAAGACTGCCAGAAATCGCTCGGCATCAAAAGCGGCGTAAAGGTTGAAAAAGGCAAACTCAACATAGACATGTATCGCGAACTGACCGAAAAGGTCTTAAGCGCTTTCCCGAATCTCAAATCAATCGCCATCACGCTCCGCTCCAGCCACAGCGCCGACCAGAACGGCTGGGCCGCCTGCCTGAACGACCGGAAAAACTTTATTCTCAGCCGGCAGTATGAAATCACGGACATAGTTGACCGCGTGGGCGGCGGCGATTCGTTCGCCGGCGGCCTGATTTACGCGCTGATTGCCGGCAAAACTCCGGAAGACGCGCTCAACTTCGCGGTGGCGGCCAGCTGTCTGAAACATTCCATCCCCGGAGATTTCAACCGCGCAACGGCGAAGGAAGTGGAAGCGCTTTCCGGCGGCGACGCCTCCGGCCGGGTCCAGCGGTAACAATGAAACACCCCGGCTGAATGCACACCGGGGAAACCGCAGAATATCAAACGCAAATTAGGTCGCCAAAAGCGGCAACTGTATTTGATAGACGTAGGAGCCGCATCCCCATGCGGCGATTCCGGACGAACCGCATCCCCATGCGGCGATTCCAAACACCAGATGCATCGCCGAACAGGGGTTCGGCTCCTACCCGCGATTTTGCGCTCTTTTGCGGCAACTTTGTCCTCCGCAGGCGGATCCGCCTCAAGCGCTTGCGCCAGCCGGCGAGTATCAAATTGTTATTTGGCAATAATTTTGCTGGACATGACTGCGCCTGCTCTTATTCTTTACCCGATACGGTTTACAAATGAAAAAACGAAACGCCCCCTTCGTCTATCGGACAGGACATCAGGCTCTCATCCTGGAAAGATGGGTTCGACTCCCGTAGGGGGCGCCATTTTTTTGCAAAAAAAATGCGCAAGTGGGCATAAGAAGAGCCTTCATACTACCTGAAGGCCGCCAAAAGGCGGCAACTGTTATTTTTCGCATGTAGGGGGCGTGCTTGTCGCGCCCCTTCAGAGGGCTTCGACGAGCGAAGCCCCTACAAAAAATAGACAACATTGAAATTCCTATACGTTAACTTAGCGGTAACTTTTGATTTTAAATTGGGTTTATGGCGACATTAAGGAAGCTCCAACAACTGGCAAAAAAGCATGGGACCCCCTTGGTCGCGGTGGACCATGATGTTTTGCGCCGGAATTACGCCGCCTTCAAAAAACATCTGCCGCGCGTCCAGGCCTACTACGCGGTCAAAGCTAATCCCGATCCCGCGATCGTCAAGACGCTTTACGAAGCGGGCGCGAGTTTTGACGTGGCCTCCATGCCGGAGTTCAAGATCGTTTACAGTCTCATCCGGAACATGCCGGCCAGACAGCGCCAGGACTGGATCTGGGATAAAATCATTTACGCCCATCCGATCAAAGCCAATGAAACCCTGCGGGAGCTGGATCAATACAAGGCGCTGGTAACTTACGACAACCCGGAGGAAATACAAAAAATCAAAAAGTATGCCCCGCACGCCGGCCTCGTCCTGCGCCTGAAAGTCGCCAACACCGGCGCGATGGTTGAGCTTTCCTCAAAATTCGGCGCGGAATCGGGCGAAGCCGTGAATCTGATCCTCGCGGCCGAGCGGGCCGGCCTGATCGTGGAGGGATTAAGCTTCCACGTCGGTAGCCAGACCACCAACTTTGAAAACTATGTGCAGGCCATCAACCTTGCGGCCGACGTCTTCAAGGAAGCAAAAGACCGCGGTTATACGAAAATGTTTTTGCTGGACATCGGCGGCGGTTTTCCCGCGCCCTACGACGCGACCGTAAAACCGTTCCGCGACCTGGCAAAAATCATCAACACCGAACTTGAGCGTCTTTTCCCGAAAAACATCCAGATTCTGGCCGAGCCGGGCAGATTTCTGGCGGCCACCGCCGGGACCGCCGTCGCAAAAATCATTGGCAAGGCCGTGCGCAACGGCAAGCTCTGTTATTACATTGACGACGGCGTTTACCACACTTTTTCAGGCATCATCTTTGACCACTGCCAATATCGCCTGAAAGCGTTTAAACGGGGCAAAAAACAGATTTGCACGGTCTTTGGCCCCACCTGCGACGCGCTGGACGTGGTCGCCATGGCCGAGGAACTCCCGGGCAATCTTGAGCGCGGCGATTTGCTTTACAGCGAAAATATCGGCGCTTACAGCGTGGCTTCCTCCACCCCCTTCAACGGTTTCCCGCCCGCCAAGGTTATCCACGTCAACCGACTCAGGACATGATCCGATTCATGATACGGCAAATGAGCTTCCGGCAATGCGACATAGAAAACCTTGTTGCATCCAGTTCCGAAAAAGGGCACAATTTGTCTTGAATAGAGGGCACAGTCATTGAATTTATTGGGAATATGTGGAATTTGAGGGGGCTGTAAATCTGTTGTCTTACGACTTCGATGGTTCGAATCCATCCCCCACCACCATCCGTTCCCCGGACGGGTTAAATATTGATGGGAGGTGATATCGGTTAAATATACGATTGTTCAGAAAAAAAAACATGGCGGATGAAACAACAAGCTTAATTGATTTTTGAAGGAGAAAAGGATGAAGAAAAGAATTACAGCGCTATTTGCGGGATTGTTTGTTGCGGCGTCGGCTTTGGCTACGCCGATTCAGCAGGATACCTTGGAATTGAGACTGGGGGGCAACCTGGACTTTGATAATCCCAACGGAAAGGTTGATTTTCTTTTTGACACAGGCCTTGGTTATTTCGTGCTGGATAACATTGAGGCCGGCGGCCTGCTGGCCTGGGGCTATGACGGTTCGGAGTTCGGCTACGGCATTGGAGGGTTCGGAGAATTCAACCTGGACCTGGAAATTTTCATGATGCCGTACGTGGGCCTGAAACTGCAGTATTTCTTCGGCGATTTTTACGTCAAAAATTTCATCAACTTTGAGTTCACCGGCGGCGCCAAGTTCTTTCTCTCGGAGGAAGTGGCGATTTTTACGGAATTATATTATGATCTTGCCAGCGAAGACGCCTATATCAACGGCAGCGAGGCCAAGAATTATGACGTCGGAATGAAAATGGGCGTGCGTTGCTATTTTTAAGGCAATTTTGGCCGCGGCCCAGGGGCAGATGTCTTATCGGAAAGGCGTTAAGACGGCAATATGCCGTTTGACTCCGCCGGCGGAGGGGCCATCAGTTGATATTCCATGAGGGCGCTGATGCTTGGCGGCCGTTTCCAGGGGACCGACTTACAACACGTATTTGATGGCAAGGAAACCGCCGATAAGCAGGACGGTGAAGATAATGGTCAGGACTTCAAAGTAACGGTCAATAAAGCGCTTAATGGAAGGCCCGAAAAAGAAGAAAAGCGTTGCCACCAGAAAAAAACGCAAAGACCTGCCGATCAATGAGGCCAATACCAGGTCCTGCCAAAGTCTTATGTGGCATATGCCGCCGGCAATAGTAAAGACTTTAAACGGGATGGGCGTGAACGCGGCGGTAAACACTGCAAAAAAAGCGTTCTCCTGGTAAGCTTTCTGCACGGTTTCGTATGCCGCCTGGGCATGGTAAAAATTAATGATCGGCTGGCCGACGGCGTCCCAGAAGAAATATCCGATGCCGTAACCCGCGATTCCGCCGAGCACTGAGCCGAGCGAGCAAACGGCGGCATAATAAAATCCCTTTCTGGGCAGGGACAATGCCATCGCAACGAGGAGGACATCGGGCGGAATGGGAAAGAAGGACGATTCGGAAAAAGCCAGAAGAAAAAGGGCGGGCGCGCTGTAGGGAGTTTCCACCCAGTGCAGGACCCATTGGTAAAGACTCTTGCCCCAGGCAAACGGCCGCAGATACCACGCTTTCCCGGGCCGCTCCGGCTTTTCCTGCGTCTGATTCATCCGCGGAATAATGCGGCATTACGCCGATAAGTCAAGCCGCTAATTCGGTTGACAAGACTTGGGAATTATTTAAACTGCCTAATGCACTCCGGAATAAAAATAAATTATCCGATGGCTGAATAAAAATGAAACGCACCTATCAACCTTCAGTTAAAAAGAGAAAAAGGAAACATGGTTTTCGGGCGCGCATGGCAACCGCCGACGGCCGCAAGGTTCTTGCGCGCCGCCGCCGGAAAGGGCGCGCCAAGCTTACGGTTTGAGGCCGGTTATCCGGTCTTCAATTCGGAATCCGGGTTTCCCGCCGGCGCAGGCGGACAGATTGAATCCGCCGTGTCTCAATATATGCCAAAGGGAGGGATGTCCAATTGGTTTTGCCTCAAACCAGCCGTCTGGATCGCGGATTATCCCGAAAACAGCGTTTGAAGTCTGCCAAGCTGCTGCAGGAAACTTTTGAGCAAAACCGCCGTTTCGCGGGACGCTTGATGATCATGTGGCTGAGGAACGGTACTGACGCCTCGTTGCGTCTGGGCGTTGTCGCCGGCCGGAGCATTGGCGGCGCCGTGCAGAGGAACCGCGCGAAAAGACGGTTGCGCGAATTGTTCCGTTTGCATCGCCACCGCCTGCGGGGCGGATGCGACGTCGTCCTGATGGCCCGCGGCAAGCTCGGCAAAGCGTCCTGGGACGAAGCCCGGGCGGAGTTGATTTCGCTGGCGGCCAGGGCGGACATACTGGCCGGCAATGAATCGCAAGAGCGCGCTCTACCGCCGAAAAAAATAACGTAAAAATAATTTTATGAGCGGTATTTTAATATTTTTAGTCCGGCTGTATCAACTGGTCCTGTGGCCTTTTTTCGGTCAATGCTGCCGCTTTTATCCGTCTTGTTCCGTCTACTTTATAGAGGCCGTCCGCCAATGGGGCTCCTGGCAGGGAACGTTTCTCGGGGTCCGGAGGTTGTGCAAATGCCATCCTTTTCATCCCGGCGGTTTTGATCCCGTGCCGGCAAAAAAGCCGCATTGAATTTTTTGTAATTGATATTTTCCGGGAACGCGCATGAAAAAACAGGATTTGCTGATTATCGCCGTGTTGTTCGCCCTCTTGATGGCCTGGCCTTTTCTTTATAAGCGCTGGATTGCGCCTGAAGAAACCGGCCCCGCAAAAACGCTTCCAACGGCCGGGCAGGCGGAAACAACTCGTTTCCCCGTTCCCGCGCTTTCGCCGACAACATCCGTAACAGCGGCGCAAGTTATCCCGGCCGAACCAATCCCGCCGGTTCAGCCTCAGGAAAAAAAGCCGGCCGCGCGGACGCCGGAACAGCGATTGACGCTGGCCAATACCGGAGTTTCCCTTGAGATATCCACGCAGGGCGGCGGCATTGTCTCGGCCACGTTCGCCGATTACCGCCAGACAGTTGAAAAAGACAGCGGGCCGCTGGCGCTTGATTTCGCCGGCCGGCCGGCCTTGACCTATCAAAATCTGCCCGGATTTTCGGCGGATGACGATTTTCGGGTTGTCAGCAACAGCCCGGCGGCGGTTGTCTTGGAAAGCAAGACCGCGGACGGACTGCGCTTGACGCGGACCATAGAACTGAACTCTCAATACCAGGCGGTAGTGCGCGATTTATTTGTCAACACCGCCGCCGCGGACCGGCTTATTCCGAAACATGCCGTTCAGGCCGGCGCCATGCAGGCGCCGCCCCATGAATATCGGATGAGCGGCATGAATTACCTCGGAATTGACGCCCTGGCCGCCAGCGGCGGCGAAGGCGTGATCCACTGGGCGGGCAAACTGGCAAAATTATTCAAAACTTTCAAAAAGGAAAAGGAAATGTCTTTTCTGCCCAAGACAATTGAGCAGGAAGAGGAGATGCCGGTTGACTGGATAGCCGTTAAGAATAAATTTTTCACCCAGATCCTTGTGCCGGAGGGCGGGGCGGCCGGGTACCGCCTGGCGGCGGAACGCATTGTTATTGAAGGCGAAGACCTTAACCCCGCGCTCAAGCCCAAAAACGCCGAGATTCAAAACGTGTCCGCCGCGGCAGTGATATCCGCAAAAACCCTGAACGGCGGCGAGACTTTATGCCGGACCTTCAAATTGTATGTCGGGCCTAAAAAATATTCCATTTTACGGACGCTGGGGCTGCACCAGGAAGAGGTCATGGAGTTCGGCATGTGGTCGCCGGTCTGCCGCTTTCTGCTTACCGTGCTCAATAAAACCTACAATGTTATTCCCAATTACGGCGCGGCAATTATTCTGCTCACCATCCTGATCCGGATCATATTCTGGCCGCTCACCCACAAGAGCACCGAGAGCATGAAAAAGATGCAGGCGTTGCAGCCGCTCATGACGGAAATCAAGGCCAAGCACAAGGATAATCCCAAGAAATTGCAGGAAGAAACCATGGCCCTCTATCGCAAACACAAGGTCAATCCGGTCAGCGGTTGTCTGCCGATGTTGATCCAGATCCCGGTTTTTATCGCCCTCTTTGTGGTCCTGCGCAGCGCGGTTGAACTGCGCTTTGCCTCGTTCCTCTGGGTAACCGATTTGAGCGCCCCGGAAAGACTTTTTGCGGATGTTCTGCCGATACCGTTGAATATTCTCCCGATTTTCATGGCCGTCAGCCAGGCCTGGCAGCAATCTTTAATGCCCGCCACCGACCCGAATCAGCAGAAAATGATGCTTTTTTTCATGCCCGCCGTGATGCTCGTCATGTTTTACATGATGCCTTCGGCCTTGGTTCTTTACTGGTCCGCCAATCAATGCATCGTCATTGTTCAGCAGCTTATTCAGAAGAAACGGACCGCGCGCGCGGCCGCGGCAAAAAAATGAGGGTTTTCCGGCGGGGAACGGCCGGCGCGCATTTCATCCCCGGTCGCCCGGCCGTGGTTTCCTGATGTTCAGGCGCCCGTAACAACATCCGCCGCACAGCCGCATTTGGCGCAAAGATTTTTCTTCAGGCCGGCGGCGCGGACGCCGCATCCGCGCCTGGCAATCAATAAATTTCCGCATTGCGGGCAGAGCGTATCCCGTCCCGAATCGGAAAACAGGTTGCCGATGTACACATAAAGCAGTTTTTCCCGGCACAACCGGAAAGCGCGTTCCAGGGTTCCGGCCGAAGTCGGCGGCAGTTCCAGCTTGAATTCGGGATGATAGGCGCTCAAGTGGAGCGGGGTTTTTTCACCAAGGTTAGAACGCGTCCATTCCGCCAGCCGTTTTATCTGTTCCTCGGCGTCGTTCAACCCGGGAATAATAAGGCAGGTGATTTCCACGTGACACCCGGCCGCAACCGCCTGTGTTGCGAATTCCAGTACCGGCGCAAGCGACCCGGCGCACTGTTTTTTATAGAATTCTTCGTCCATGCTTTTGACGTCAATGTTGAGCGCGTCAATCAGGGGCAGAATAAATTCCGCCGGTTTCTTTTCAATGTAGCCGTTGGTGACCAGCACGTTAAACAGACCGGTTTTGCGGGCCAGAGCCGCGCATTCGGCAATAAATTCAACGTTTATCAGCGGCTCGTTGTAAGTGTAGGCGATCCCCCTGGAATTTGCATCCCGGGCTGCGGCGACGATTTTTTCGGGCTGAATCACGTTGCCTTTCAAGTCAACCTGCTGGGATATGGTCCAGTTCTGGCAGAATCTGCATTTGAAATTACAACCCCACCCGCCGACGCTGAAAATCTGCGTGCCGGGATAAAAATGATAAAGCGGTTTTTTTTCTATCGGGTCGTTGTGCGCCGACGAGATCAATCCGTATCCGGCCGCGTATAATTTGCCGCCCTGCGCCTTCCGGACGCCGCAGATGCCGCTTTGCCCCTCCGTGATGCGGCAATGATGCGGACAAAGCTCGCAAACGACCCGGCCCGCTTGGCCGGTATGCCAGAACATGGCCGTTTTCATGAAATTTTTCCGCGCACCCGGTCCGGTCAGGCCAGGGTAACCATATAGGCCTGCAAAAGGCCCGATTCGTCCGAATTAAAAAAGCCGTGCTTCTTGGGGCTCCCGGACACTCGTGCCGGTAATCGCCCACGTGCTCTGTCCCCGCCAGCACTGATGTCCCTGACAGAATTCGTTTCCATCCCGGCCCCACGGCATATTACGGAAATTCGTGCCGTCGTCGCGGATCACGTGAATATCCGCGCCGTTTCCGCCGACCAGTTTCTGTAGTTCTCCCCGGGCGTCGACAACATTGCCGTGGTTTTCCTGGACCATAATATCATGGCTGGCGTCCGCAGCGGCACTGCGGCAATACTGCGGATGAATGTTGCACCAGGTCGGCCCCTGCAGGATGAGCTTTACGGCGGGCTTTTCAAGATCAAAGACCATCAGGGGCCTCCATGTAAATATGCGAGCTGGGTACGTCCTTTTCCGTTGTAAGCTGAACCACCTTTATATTTCCGGGGGATTTTTCATCCAGAAGGTCAGGGCGATAGTTCATTGTACCTCCAATTTTGGAGACGATTCCGATTGTTTGCGATTTATCAAAGCAAAATATTAGGCAAAGCGCCCGGCATCCGCGCAAGCATTACAAACGATCGCCGGGAGCGGCCTTTTCAATCCGCCGGACGCCGTCCATGTAGGGCACGAGCGCCTCCGGCAGTTCAACAGATCCGTCGGCCAGCTGGTAATTTTCAAGAATCGCCACCACGAGCCTGGCCAAGGCCACGCCGGAACCATTCAGGGTATGGACAAATTCAACTTTCTTTTTGCTGTTCCGCCAGCGGATGTTAGCCCGGCGCGCCTGGAATGATTCAAAATTACTGCAGGATGAAACCTCCAGCCAGGCGTTCTGGCCGGGCGCCCAGAGTTCAATGTCATAGCATTTTGCGGCGGCAAAACTCAAGTCGCCGGCGCACAAAGCCATCACGCGGTAAGTCAGGCCGAGGGCGCGCAGAACCTCTTCCGCGTCATTGACCAGCTTTTCCAGCTCATCATACGAAGTTTCCGGTTCCACGAATTTAACCATTTCAACCTTGTCAAACTGATGCACCCGGATAAGCCCCCGCGTTTCCTTGCCGGCGGCGCCCGCTTCGCGCCGGAAACAGGGCGAATAGGCCACGAGCTTGATCGGCAAAGGACGCTCAATGATTTCCTCCCGGTAAATATTGGTCACCGGGACCTCGGCCGTGGGAATCAGCCAGAGGTCGTCCGAAGAAACAAAATACATATCCTCCGCCATCTTGGGGAGCTGGCCGGTCCCGGTCATGGCCGGCGAATTGCAGACAAAGGGCGGCGCAACTTCAAGATAACCGTGTTGCCGGACGTGCAGATCAAGCATGAAACGAATCAACGCCCGCTCAAGCCTGGCCCCCGCCCCGACGTAGAGCGGAAACCCGGCCCGGCTCAGGCGGCCCGCCCGGGCAAAATCAAAAAGCCCGAGCTGTTCGCCGATTTCAAGGTGCGTGCGGGGTTGAAAGGCAAAGGCGCGCGGCGCGCCCTCCGTGCGCAGGACAACATTGTCCTGCCCGGCTTTACCATCCGGAACGGAGAAATGCGGCAGATTGGGAATGCTTAAAAGCAGTTTTTCAAGTTGTTCTTCCTTTTCGCGCGCCAGACGGTCAAGCTCGGCAATCTTCCCCCCGATATCTTTTACCGCGTTTTGACGGGCGGCAGTATCCAAACCTTCCCTTCTCATCCGACCGATTTCTTCGGAAGCCGCATTGCGCTGTTGTTTTAACGCCTCCGCTTCGGTTACGAGCCGGCGGCGGCCGCGGTCCGCATCGCACAATTCATCCAGCTTTACGTTTGCTCCGCGGCGGCCCAAGGCCTGCCGGACTTCTGTTTCATGTTCACGGATAAATTTGATATCAAGCATTTTTGTCAATCTCCGCAAAACCTAATGCAAACGCTTTTTTTCTTGCCTATGTCGCGATAATATGGCACTAAAAGCAATCAATTGCAAGCAGAGAGAAAGACCAATCAACGGTGAACAAAAACGCCAATTCGGTTTACGATTTGAACCGGCCGGTGCATCTGGCCCGAAGCAGCGCCTTTATTGAAAAATCCCGCCGGCTTTTTCAGGAATGCGCCGGAAAAACACCGGCGAAACGCAGGGTGCAACTGATTGAAGGCAGCCTCTATTATCTCCAATCGGCGCTGGAGCACTCAACGCTGGCGGCAAAATCAACCCGGACCAATCCGCTGGAAGAATCGTTCATGGCCTTTATCCGAATGATGCTGATCTGCATGTATTCGGCGCGGCTTCTGCTGGACAATGAACTTCAACTTGACGACCGCAAAAGCCCCCTCTGGCAGTTTCTTCATCTGCGCGGCAAAATCAACCAGACGGTAAAATTCGCGCGCAGCGGGGAACAACTGCTGGACGACGCGGCGCACCTTTTCAAATTGTCGCAAGAACCGGTGGAAGACCTCCGGCGATCGCTCCTGGAAGACATGAACGAGGAGGAGCGCAAGCGTTATAAGCTCGCCTATGAAGAACTCCGCGCCCATTTGGCGCGCGAGCGCCGGATTCCATCCTCCGGAACATTCCTGCCGTTTTGTTCCGCAAACCGGTTCGCCTGAACGACCTTGCCGCGCTGAACTGCATTTTTGACGGTACGCGCGGGCCGGAAAAATCAGATACCGGCCGCGCGCCAATTTCAGCCGGATTCTCCGCGCGGCGCGTTCCGGCCGAATTTCCTGGCCAGGTCCTGAAATGAGAAATGAATAATCACCGGCCGGCCGTGGGGGCAGGTATAGGGCATTTCCGCCTTTTCCAGCTCCGAAATCAAGCGTTCTATTTCGCTTTCCGACAAGCGGCTGTGGGCCTTGACCGCCGCATGGCAGGCGGACCGGGCAATCAGCTCCTTCAACGCGTCTTCGCCGGCGGAGCGTCCGGACAATTCATGCAGGGCTGACGCTATTTCCATGAGCAGCGACCGCGCGGCAACATTGCCGAAACAGGCCGGCAGGGCGTCAACCAGGAAAGTGTCCGGCCCGAATTCGGCGATGCCAAACCCGATTTTCCGCAACGCCGTTATCGCGCGCCGGATGCAAACGGCATCGGGAGGGGAAAGAACCACCGATTCCGCCATCAAGAGGGTTTGGCTTTTCACCGCGTTTTGCGCGGCCTCCGCCATGAATTTCTCAAAGAGCACCCGTTCGTGCGCCGCGTGCGGATCCATCAGCACCAGTCCATCCTCGGTTTCCATGAGCACATAGAGATTGGCAATCTGCCCTACGACCCGGCGCCAGGCCCAGGGTTTCCTCTGGTTTTCTTCCTCCGAACCCGTTCCTTCATTCGCGGCCGGCGCAAAATGACCGGCAAGCGGCAGGACGGACGCCGCCGGCGCAACGCCGCCAGGTTTATGTTTCCGCGGCCGCGCATAATCAATTGTTCCGGACGGCCGAATTTCCCGGCCGTCGCCGCCAGCGGCCGACAAGCCCGGCGCGGTCCGGCCGCCGGACGGCGAAGCAAAAGCAAACGGGACCGGAAACGGGCGGACAAAGCCCGGGTTTTTAAGCGCCTCCCTGATGGCCATGGCAACCGCGTTGCGTATTTCACCCGGATTGCGGAAGCGGACCTCTTTTTTGGCCGGATGAACGTTAACGTCCACCAGGTCGGGATTAATTTCCAAGAAAAGGAATATCACCGGATATCTGTTTTTCGGAATGAGCCCCTGGTAACCCTCGCGAATGGCGCCGACAAGCAGGGCGGCGGAAGCCGGACGGCGGTTGATAAACAGATACTGCTCGGAACGGTCGGCGCGGGTTAAAGAAGGCAAAGCCGCATAACCGCTGATGCGCGTTCCCGGCGCCGACCAGGCCACCGGCCGGAGATCGTTCTTTGAAATGGAAACGAAGATATCGCCGAGGCGGTTTTCCACGGTCGCGTTGGCGGGCAGGTTATATACAAGCCGGTTATCGGCTTTCAGCCGCAGGCCGACTTTTGGATTGGAGAGAGCATACATCATGAAAACCTGGCGGATATGGGCTTCCTCCGTCTGCTCCGTCCGCAGAAACTTCCGGCGCGCCGGCACGTTGAAAAAGAGATGACGCACCCCCACCAGAGTTCCGGGAGGGCAGCCGACCTCGCGCACATCCTGCATTTTCCCGCCGGCCATGACCAGTTCGGTCCCGGCGAGGGAATCCGCGCGGCGGGTGCGGAGCGTGAAACGGGAAACCGAGGAGATCGCCGCCAGGGCCTCGCCGCGGAATCCGAGCGTGGCGATTTTCTCAATATCATCCACGTCGTTGATCTTGCTGGTGGCGTGCCGTTCAATTGAAAGAAGCGCGTCGTTGCGGTCCATGCCCAGGCCGTTGTCGCTGACCGCAATCAGCCTTTTACCGCCCGCGGTGATTTCAACGTCAACGTTGCCAGCGCGCGCATCCAGCGCGTTTTCCATCAGCTCCTTAACCACCGAAGCGGGCCGCTCCACCACTTCGCCCGCGGCGATTTTATTGATCACGTGGTCCGCCAGGACGTGAATATGTGTTGTTTTATCTTTCATCATTCGTCTTTATTTTTTCCGTTTTCACCGTCAGTTTGACCGGAAGCTCCGCCGCATTCAACCGGCTGGGCAGGACGGATTTCACGCCCAGGCGTCTTTGATCCGACCGGGCCGCGTCGTAAAGTCCTATTCGTATAAAATATTCTCCCGCCGGCGCGGCCGGGGGGACGGTAAAACTTCTGGTTTCAATAAAAAGCTCCTGAAACGGCTGACACTCCGCGCCCGGAAACCGCTCCAAAGGGCGATCGTCCTGAAAAATATCACAACCCCGCAAAAAATGCACGAAAACCCAGGGCCGGCCGGCCGGGGGCGCAACGGGGTATTTCCAGAAATATTTCACCGTCAGACTGCCGCCGGCCGCAATTTCATTGGTGGAGAGCGAAATGCCGGCAAATTCAACCCCGTTGTCAAATTTGATTTCCGCCCTGGTTTCCGGCTGCATTTTTTTCAGTTCGGCCATCCAGCGCCCGGCTTCCGGAACAGGCGGGAAAGGATGCTCCGCCGCCAGACGGGCCAGCCGTTCCACGGCCGGCGGATAGAACGGCCATGTTTCCAGCGCTTTTTGCAGGAGAACAACGGCCGCGGCCGGCGCTCCTTTTGCCGAACAAAAATCCGCCCGGTCCGCCAGTTCAGCCGCCCAGCGCTTGTTGTTTTTAGCCAAACAGCCAAAACCCGCCCAATGCAATTCGCAATCCCTCCCGTAATGCGGAAGCCATTTGCCCGGCCTGGCCGTGTTTTGCCCGGGCGTTCTGCCGGGCGAGAAATCAAAAAGGACCCAAGGCCCGATTTTTGTGGAACGCATTTCAATCATCCGTTCACGGAGGACCCGCCCGCAAAAACCGGCGTCTTCTCCGCGGACAAGGATGCCGGTGCGGGGCGTGAAAAGGATATCGTCGCTTAAAACCGGCGGGCCGCCGCCGAACACATCGGGATCAAGCGGGGTTTCCACCGCGCCCCGCGCCGCGCAAAAAACCGCGTTGGCCGGCCAACGATCGCAATACAATCTTTTCATATTCCTTTCGCGCAGGACATCCAGCAATTCATTGAGCGCGGACACTTCGCTCGCCGGAGCGGGGGCCGGACCAAACAACTGCAATTCCAGCAACAAGGAATTGCTTTCCAGGCGGTGCAGCCACAGGCGTTTGAATGTTCCGGGCTGAATTCTGCATTCCAGACGATATCCCGGCCGGCCGTAACTCCAGTAAGGACGCGGACCGGACCAGATATAACCGGCCGTTGCAACGGAGGGCGTCAGGTTTCTCCGGACGCCATGCTCGTCCTCTCCGGCAATCTGCCAGTTCCCGGGATATCGGCTGGAAAGCAGACGCAACATGGCGACCTCGCGCGGATTTTTAAAGGTAATCTCAAGCCATTCGTCATCGCATCCGGCGGCGGCGCTTTCCCAGGCGGTATGAATATTGCCGTCGGTTATTTCGGAAAAAACGTCGCGGTCAAGCGAATCGCGGATTGACACAATGGCTTCGGCCGGAACGGGCGCCAGTCCGCCGCCGGGAGGAACAAAATCGCAGGCGATCTGCGTTCCTTCGCGCCAAAGAATGGCCGCGCGCCCGCCGTAATTGGCGATAAAATTGTCAATATCGCCCAGGTTGTCCAACACGGCGATTTTATCGGCCAGCTCGGCGCGAAGCATATACGGCCGGTACCGCTCGGTGGGCAGATCGCAAAAGCATATGTTTTCCTTGAGCGCGAAATTCCAGGCGTGCCGGGAATAAGGAGCGTAACAGGCGTCTACTTGACGGGACCGGAGAAAATTTCCACAAGCTTCAATCTGTTGTTGATACGCCTCTTCGCCGGCGCCGCGGCGCGCCAGCCACAAGAAACCGGCGGACTGGCCGGCCACCAGCGCAAGCAGGGGGATGCAGCTTAATATTTTCATCCGCCCCTTTATTTTATCCGCCATTTCCGCCGTTGCGATCCCCAGGACAACGGCGACGGCCGGCACCAGCGGCAGAAGGTAGCGGGAGGTGTTCATCAGGGCAAAATGCGAAATGCTGAAAAAGAAACCGGAAACGAGAATGAACACGAACAAAGCCCCAAAATAAACCCGGCGGCCGGCGGAACGGCCTTTCAGCATGCGCCGCATGAAAAACAAAACAAAAACAAGCGCGCCGGCATAAACCGCCGCCCCAACAATCCGCCAACCCAAAGAACCGTGGTTCAGATCAAGCAGGTCGGGAATGCGGCTGGAAAAAAACATCTTCAGACCGGCCAGAAAAGGCGTCCGGCCGAGCGAGCCGGCAAAGACAAACGACTCCCAGCCGTGGTTGACATTCCACCACCAGAAGGGCAGGCTCCCGGCAAAAAACCCGATGGCCGCCAGAAGAGTATTCCGCGAAAAAACCTTCCCCCGGAGAAATAATGATGCCATCAGCGCGGCGGTCAAGAGGGAGGAAACAATCAATTGGTTGGACCACCAGCCGAGTCCGCCCAGGAGTCCGAGTAAAAACCATTTGCGATAAAGCGAACCGGACACGGGGCGTTGCGCACCCCGGTTTTCCGGGTCAGCTGACGATGCCATCGTTTCAGAAATCAATTTTGAACTCAGCCAGAGAATCAACGCGCTCAACAGGATGGCGGCCATATATCCGCCGCGGGGGGATACGTTGTAGTGAATAAAACCGGACGGCCCGATCACGCAATAAGCCATTGCGATTAAACCGGCGGCGGGAGAATGCGCGTCTCTGGCCCAGAGGTAAACCGCGAAAAGAATGAGCCAGCCGGCAAAAGCCGTGCCGAGGGCGGCCATAAAGCCGCTGGTCCCGAAAAGCGCGCAGAAAACGGCGCCGATCAGCGGCTCAAGACTCCCCATGTATGGCTGGCCGTAGAAGAATACGGGAAAATCCCTGCCCGCCGCCATGTGGCCGGCCATAAGCGCCGCAATGCCGGCATCCGGATTGAGATTAAACCGCAATTGCCAGGCGCCGTAAATGCGGACGACAGCGCCGAGCAAGAGCAGGCATATAAAAATTTTACCGCCGAAACGCAGTGAGCGCAGGTTTTCCTTTTTGTTCCGCCCCGCCGCGCGCTCCATGTCCCCGCAATGTAATTCGCTCACGGCCATGATTTATAGCGGATGACAATATTTGTCCGGCCATGAGGCAGGATGCCGATCAGCCTGATCCCCGGTCCGGCCGGACAGGGGAAAATTTCCGCCGGTTTATCGGCGAAAAGGCCGGGCTGCCAGTTATATTTAATGACGGCCCGCTCATTTGTCCCGTTTAAATCAACTTCCAGCCGGTTAAACGAAGCTTTTACCCGCCCGGCGCCTTCAAGAAACTGCGATAGCGCCGGGCGCGCGACGCGGAAAAACGCGAGCGGTTTCCCCTCGCCGAACGATTGGCCCTCCCGATACTCATCGGGACGGGAACGCAGGTATTCTTTCCAGTTGTCGCGCAAGGTTGTAATCACCGAAATGTTGTAAAACTCCAGGAACCGGTTGAAAAGTTCCGCGTTATCGCGCCACGGCCGGGGCGGATAATCATATTCAACGGCCGTTGGCGAAAAATGATAATAGTCGCAGGCCATCATTTCCCGCCCGGTCAGGCAAGGCAGAAAAGCCACATGACCGCCGTCATATCCGTGCACGGTTGACCCGGCAAACAGAACCCGCGTCCCTTCGGGCGCGTTGGCGCGGATCCAATCCGCAAAAGCGTAACCATCGGAAGACATCGTCTGATAAGGCGCCCGCGCATGATTGCCGAACAGCAGAACGGTGTTGACCGCCCCGCCAACCAGGACGGCGATGACGGCGGCGCGGAAAAGCGCGAAGCGCGCGCCGGGCGCGCGCAAGATTCCGTCCGCCGCCAGCGCGGCCGGAAAGACTGCGGCGAAAGAAAGCGGGATCATCATTCTGAACAACTGAAATTGCGGAGCAAGCTCCGGCCCCCACCCTGTGAGCAGAAGCAGGAATAGAATGAGGGGCAGAAACCAACGGCGGCAATTTACGCCAACCGCCGCAATGGCGCCGCCCAACCCCAGGAAAATGAGCAGGGGATGCGCCATTCTGATATAATCAACGAGCTTGCCGTAACCGTTAAAAAACAGCCCGGATAAGCGGACCTTTTCAGAAACAACCGGCGCGCCCGCGTAATATCCCTGCAGCAATTCCTTTGATATCTCAAAAATCTGCGGCCATTGGAGTAAAATGATTATGGCGCCGCAAACCAGCAGGAAAAAAACATTCGGCCGCGAAAGCCTCCGGAAATTCAGAAGGAGAACGAACAGTAACACCGCCGCCAGAAGGGCGTTCGGCGGCCACATCAGCAGGAAACAGGCCCCGCTCACCAGAATGACCCCCGCCCATTTTTCACGCTTGTTTAAAAAGAGCGCGCGAAACAGGACCGCGCTCACCGGCATCAGGCAGGCCGCCGAAAAAACGGCCCCGACCGTGCCGTAGAACAAAAGCCAGAGAAAATAAAACTGGCTCGTGCCCAGCGCCAGAATGCCGGCAATGAACGCCGCCGGCCAGGAGGCGCCGATCAGCCGCATGGAAAAAAGCGCCATCAGCGGCACAAGGCCTATGAAAACGACCGCAATGAGCGGCGTATAACACTGCTCAATCGGCAGCCACCCGTAAAAAGGCAGAAAAAAAACGCCAAACGCCGGCGTCCCCGTCAGAACCGGATGATTTGAGACCAGGCCGCCGTTCCAGAACGGATTGTAATTGACCGGACTGGGAAAAGCGGCGCAAAATTCATGCAGCCGGAAAAGGAAGGAGGGATGATCGTCGCGGTAAAGGAAAGCGCCGCCCGTCTCGCGGATGAAGGCATGGGCGGAGGAGAAAACGGCGTAAAGCAGGATAACCGGCAGGGCAAATTTTATCCAGCGCCCGCGCGCCATCAAGAACGGCGCCATGAGCGCCGTCAGCAGAACGAACCGGCCAAGTTGGGATTCTAGCAGATGGAAGCCGAAGGTATTGCGCGGCAGCCAGGAAAGGAAATAAAACCAGGGATAATCCGCACTGCTGGAAAAGAGATAGAGAACCATGAAGATGAGCAGGATGGCGCCCGGCCGGGCAAAGTCCGGCGCCGCCGCGGAAAATTCCTTACGCGCCGCGGCGGCCAGAAAAAGGGCAACGGGGGCCCACACCAGCAGGTAGCGCAAAAAGACAGGTTCAACCACATGCCCGCGGGTATGGAGCATGAGCAACAAGGCGCCGCCGGCCAGAAAAGCAAAGAAGGGGAAAAAATATTGCCGGAGCCGGATGGCATTCATGAATGATTGTGTTATTGCGATAACGATAGGGCGCCAAACAAATCATCTTCTTTTTCAGGCGGTCACGGGGTTGACCGCAGGTCGGCGGGATAATTTTTTCTCCTCAGCCCCGCCGTCGGCCGGCGGCGGTTTTTCCTCGGGAAGAGAAGCCGCAACCTGTTTATAAACAAACCGGCGGCCGCGGTAATTGCGCAGAACGACTTCCTTGTCGCTGATGGATTCCACGTAAGACGGCAGAAGCGGAATTTTGCCGCCGCCGCCGGGGCTGTCAATGACAAAATGCGGCACAGCCAGTCCCGATGTCCAGCCGCGCAGGGCTTCAATGATTTCAAGACCTTTCTGGACCGTGGTGCGCAAATGGGCCGTGCCGGCCACCATGTCGGCCTGGTAGATATAATACGGCCGGACACGGAAAACCAGCAGTTTCTGCATCAGTTTTTTCATGACTTCCGGATCGTCATTGACCCCCTTCAGCAGAACCGTCTGGTTGCCCAGAGGAATACCGGCGCCGGCCAGCAGGTTCAGGGCGCGCCCGGCCTGGGGAGTGAGCTCGTCCGGGTGATTAAAATGCACGTTCATGAAGAGGGGATGATGTTTTTTAAGCATGCGGACAAGCCCCGGAGTGACGCGCTGGGGCAGAAAACAAGGGACGCGCGTGCCGATGCGGATGATTTCCACGTGGGGAATGGCGCGCAACTCTTTCAGAACGGCATGCAGACGATTATCGGAAAGCATCAGCGGGTCTCCGCCGGAAACAATCACGTCGCGTATTTCCGGATGAAGGCGGATATACTTCAAACCGTTTTCAATGAAACGCGGATACATTTTGGCCAGATTGCCGACCATCCGCTTGCGCGTGCAAAAGCGGCAGTAAGAAGCACACTCGTGCGATACGAGAAACAGGACCCGGTCGGGATAGCGGTGGACAATGCCCGGTACGGGAGAATCGCCTTCCTCCGCGAGCGGGTCCGACATGCCGCAGTTATCTTCCAGTTCGGCAGGGTCGGGCACAATCTGCCGGTAAAGCGGCCCGCCCTTGTCTTTGATCAGACTCAAGTAATAAGGATTGATGCGAATTCTGAACCGGGATGCGACCTGTTTCACCGCCTCGGGATTCAGCCCGAAAATTTCAGCCGTTTCGTCGGCCGTCGTCAGGCTTTTGCGCATTAACTTTCGCCAATTTTGCATTATCTTTCTCCGGTTGGTGCTTTAATTTTCAGGAAACGCCTCCCTGATTTAACAAATACTTGCAGTAAATGATCCGGTCGTCGCCCGGGCGGTAAAAATCGCGGATACGCGCCGTTTCCGCGTATCCCATCCGTTCGTAAAAACGGCGGGTGCCGGCGTAGGGCGGAGTGGACGAGGTTTCCACCACGATCAACCTTGTCTTTTTTTCCTCCGCAGTTTTTTCAAGCCAGGCCAGCAGGGCCCGTCCGAATCCCTGTTTCCGGCGGCCGCCATGAACGGCCAGCCAGTACATATCCCATACTCCTTCCGTGAGGGGGGTTGGCCCGTAACACACAAAACCGGCCGCCGGGCCGGTTTCGTCTTCCGCCACCGCGACATCATAGTCTTCCCCGTCCCGGCGCAGATATGAGTCAATCATTTCAATTGCCACTCGCTGCTCTTCCGCGCTAAAGACGCCGGCGGAACCGATGACTTCCGCTACCGCCGCCCGGTCGTTTTCCGTCATGGCCCTGATGTTCATGGGTTTGTTTTGCCGCTTTCCATAGCCAGGACCACCTGTCCCCGCCAGAAATCCGGCAAACTTATGCCGGCCGCCGCGAGCGAGCGGGCCAATCCGGCGTCGGCGGAATAATCCGGATTGGGATTGACGTCAAGAATATAGGGCCGGCCGCCGGCCGATACGCGGAAATCAATCCGGGCGTAGCCGTTGAGCCGCATAACCCGCCAGGTTTCAAGCGCCAGCGCGCGCAGCAGTTTGGCCGTTTCCGGGGGAACGTTTCTCGCCGGGCAGACCGGCGTGGTGCCCTTGTAAAAAGGATGTTTTTGAATCCACTTTGCCTCGTAACCCACCACGCGCGGCAGATCCGGCGGCAGACCGGCGAAACTGATTTCCGAAAGGGGCAGAACTTTGATCCGCCGGCTCCCCGGAATTTCAATTAAGGCCACGTTGAATTCCCGGCCTTTGATGAATTCCTCTATAAGCGCCGGCTGATGGTACTTGCAAATCACGCGTTTCACCCGTTTTGCCAGCGCCCGGCAATCATAAGCCACCGAGTCGGCATAGATGCCGATGCCGCCGTCTTCAAAGTTGGGTTTCACGATCAACGGAAAATCTGCTTTGGCGGGAATATCTTTTTCGCCGGACACCAGCCAGCCTTTGGGCGTCGGCAAGCCGCAGGACTGCAGAACCGCCTTGGCCCTGAACTTGTCCTCGCACAACCAGAGGGCGTTTGAACTGTTGCCGGTACATGGCCAGCCGGCCATTTCAAACAAACCGGCAACCTGCGCTTCGCAAGAAGAGCGATTTCGGAAAGATTCGCACAGGTTGACAATCACCGCCGGGTTGATTTTTTTAAGGGCGTTGAGGGCCGCCAAAATATTGCCGTCAATCGGCGCCGCGACCGCTTCCAACCCGGCGGCGGCCAGCGTTTCACACACGTAGCGCGCGTCCTCCTCCATGGCGGCCGCTTCCAATTCGTCCGGCGCCGTACGGCGCGGCATGAAGACGTCGTAAACGACCGCCGCCAGTATTTTTTTATTCTTGCGCCGTTTCACCTGATATCCTGTCGCTGTATGGCGGCCTGCGCCACCCTTAATATAAGCTCATGGTAACTGTAACCGGCCGCGCGGGCGGCCGCGGGCAGAGCGGAATTATCGCGCGGGTCCGGCGCGATCCCCGGCAGGGGATTCAACTCAATGATTTTCGGATGGCCGGCGGAGTCCAGGCGCAAATCAACGCGGCACCAGTCCCTCACGCCCAGAACCGTCAGCGCCCGCTTTACTATTGCATGAATCTGGGCGCGCAGACGCGGCGGCACCCGGGCGGGGCAGACGAGTATGTCAAGCGGCCTTTCGGGCAAATCCCACACCCACTTGGCTTCGTACGAATAGATCGGATTGGCATGGGGGGGAAGGGACTTGTGGTTGATCTCTATCAGGGGCAGGATTTCAAAATCGGGAGCATTGCCGAAAACACCGGCCGTAAACTCACGGCCCGGCAGAAACTCTTCCACGAGGGCCGGCTGATGGTATTGCATGATCACCGCGTTTACGCGCGAGCGCAGATCGCTCCGCTTTAAAACCACGCTGTCGTTCCGGATGCCCTTGGAGGATCCTTCCCTGAGCGGCTTGACAATGGCCGGCACGGGCAGCCGATTGCCGTGATGCAACCGGCGCGGGTCCGCGCAAACAGCAAAAGCCGGCGTGGGAATGCCATTAAAAGCAAGGATTTCCTTCGCGCGGGCCTTGTCCAGACAAATACCCAGCGTTAATCCGTCCGAGCCGGTGTAAGCCAGCCCCAGCATTTCGCAGATAATTGGAATATGCGCCTCGCGGTTAGGACCGTGGAAACCTTCGGAAATATTAAACACCAGGTCGGGCCGGTTTCTTTTCAACCGGGAATAAGCCCGGTCATCAGCCTCAACAAGCGTCACGCGGAAACGGCGCGCCAGGGCCCCGGCCACGGCCGCAATGGTTTTATCGCCGTCATACTCAACCAGCAGATCGGAAGGACGGTCGGCCCGCGCGTCCCCTCCGTCCGGGCCGGCGCCGCCCAACACCTTCCGCGCTTTTTTTTTCGAGCTATAGACTAGGGCTACTTGCAACGATTCGCTCAATTCTTTTGTCTGAACGATTAACTTAGAACCCTGCTGAAATTAAATCTATCTCTGAAAGAAAACATGTCAACGATTTTTTTGCTTTTTTTCATTTTTTTTCGCCGCTGAAATTCGGATTTAAACTCCCGGAATTATCCGGCGAGGAGTAATCTTCGCTTTAAATTTAAAAAAACGGTGGGCCGGACGAAGAACCGCGGCCGGATTGCCGGGCTAAATCCGGAACGCACAAGAAGCGGCGGGACGCGAATCGGCGGAAAGGCTGTCCAGAAAAAATTTTGTGCTGGCGCGGAGCGCCCCGGATTTTTCAAGCACAACCCGCCGGGCGCGCTCGCCGATAAGCCGGCGTTCCCCGGCATCGCCCAGCAAACGGCCGACGACCTGCTCCAGTTCTCCGGCGCCGCCGACCCGCACAATCGCCCCGGCCTCAAGAAAATCGGCCACGACCGCGTCAAAGTTTTCCATATGCGGGCCGGCCACAACCGGTTTGGAACACGCCGCCGCTTCAATGGGATTCTGTCCGCCCCTGGCGGCCAGGCTTTTGCCGATAAAGACAACGGCGGCGGCCGCATAAAAGGCCCGCAGTTCGCCGGTGGTATCCACGAGGAGAACATCATTGAACGGACTGTTTCCCGCAACGCGGACCCGGTTCTCATCCGCTGAAAAATTGCGGGGAATAACGCGGGAAGCTTCGCTCCACAGCCTGCACGCGAGGCCGCTGGCCGCGATTTCCGCCATAACCTCTTTCCGGCGCTCGGCATGGCGGGGGACCAGAACGAGGCGCAAGCCGGGATGCCGGCCGCGCAATTTGATAAAAATTTCCAGGAGGGCGGCTTCCTCGCCCGGCCAGGTGGAACCGCCGACAAACAGAAGTTTGTCCTCTCCAAATCCGAGCGCACGAAGATTTCCGGCGAATTGAGCGCCGGCCGGACAGGGAACGCCGGCGATATCATATTTCGCCGAACCGGTTACCCGCACGCGCTCCGGGTCGGCTCCCAGCTCAATCAATCGGCCGGCATCCGTTTTACTCTGCGCGCAGAGAATGGTGAAATGCGCCAGAATTCTCCGCACCAGCGGACGTAAAAACCGGTAACCGCGGAAGGAACGGTTTGAAATCCTGCCGTTCAAAAGCATGACCGGTATCCGCCGGGAGGCGGCCTGGCGGACCAGGTTCGGCCATAACTCGCTCTCCACGAGAACCAGTCCCGCCGGGTTCAGTCTTCGTAAAACGCGGCCGATCACGAGGGGGAAGTCAATCGGGAAATAGAGCAGGAGGTCGCCCCGGCTCATCATTTTCCCGGCGAGCGCATGGGCGGTGGAAGTCGTCGTTGTCAGGATGAATCTGACGGCCGGTTTTTCCGCCCGCAGTTCCGTCATGAACCGCAGCGCCACCTGAATCTCGCCCACGCTTACGGCATGGATCCAGACACGCGCCGGCGGCGAGGAAAGTTTTTGCCGGACGGATTCATCGTAAATGCCGAACCGCTGGCCAAAGGCGGGCAAATAGCCTCCGCGGCGCCACATGCGCCACAAAAAGCGCGGCAGGATCAGAAAATATCCGATTGCGAAAAGAAAATTATAACAAGTCCAGATTATCCGTTCCATTTCTCTTTGTCTTCTTTCTTTCGCCCCCCTCAGGCCCTGGGATGCGCCTCGCCGTATACTTTTTTCAGGCGTTCAACGCTGACATGGGTATAAATCTGGGTCGTGGAGAGACTGGAGTGTCCGAGCAATTCCTGCACGCTGCGCAAGTCGGCGCCGGCATCCAGCAGGTGCGTGGCAAAGGAATGGCGCAGGGCATGGGGAGAAATATCAGGGTTGAGGCCGGCTTGGATCAGATAGCGTTTCATCATCCGTTCCATGGAACGCGGCGTAAGTTTTCCGCCGCTGTGGCCGATAAACAAGGGCAACGCTCCTTTTTTTACACGGAGAAAAGAAACGATATCGCCCCTTTTGCGCAGCGCGGCCGACAACGCGGCGGCCGCCGGCCGGCCCATCGGGCAAAACCGCTCCTTATTACCCTTGCCGCGCACCTTGATCACTCCCGCCAGCAGGTCAATGTTCTTTTCTTCCAGGCCGGCCAGCTCGGCAAGGCGCATGCCCGTGCTGTATAAAACCTCTAGCACGGCCTTGTCCCGCAAGACGGCATATTCAAGCCAGGCCCGCCGACGGCGGTCTCCCCCTTTCTTCTCTTCCTGCCGGGAAACATCGTCCCCCCCGGGCGCATCCAGCAGCCGGCCGACTTCGCCTATGGTCAAAACGCGCGGCAGGCCCTTTCTGCGCTTTGGCGACAAAAGACCGGCGAAAGGGTTTTGTTTGACGTATCCTTCCCGGCTTAAAAATTTAAAAAAAGAGCGGAGACTGGATATTTTCCTCCCGATGGTCGCGGCGCCGGCCGACATTTTCTGAAGCTGGACCACAAACTTGCGCGCCGCGAATTTATCAATTGCAGGCCAGGAATAAGGGGGCCGGGCGCCGCCGCCCCAGGTCAGAAACGCAAACTGCCGGATATCAAAAAGATAATTGGCAATAGTATGCGCCGAGGCGTTGCGCTCGCCTTTCAGATAACGAAGGAAATGGCCAACGCCTTTGTCTTCTTCCAGAATTTTAATACTTCCTTTCGGAGCCGGCATGTTTAACTTTCTCCCGGAACGATTTTGCGGACAAGATGAATCATCCTTCCGGGTTGAAGGCGCACGATTCTTTTCATTTCAAGGGCCAGCAATACAGCGCCGAAACGGTCCGCGCCGATCCCCGTCCCGCGAATAAGCTCATCAACGTTCTTTTCGCCTTCGCCAAGGCACCTGACAATTTTTTTTTCATCGTCGTCAAGCGGCGGCAGAAAATTATCCGGCGCGGCGCCGGCTGAATCCGCCGGAGACGAGCGCGGAATAAGAAACTCAAATTCCTGCAGAATGTCGTCCGCATTTTCCACCAGCCGGGCGCCGTTTTTAATCAGGAGATGAGTTCCTTTGGAGGCCGGCGAATCAATGCGGCCCGGAACGGCAAAAACGCACCGCCCCTGTTCAAGCGCCTGATTGGCGGTAATCAGCGCGCCGCTTGTCAAGCCCGCTTCAACGACCACCACGCCCATGGAAAGGCCGCTGATAATGCGGTTGCGGATGGGAAAGGTCGTTTTATCCGGCTTTCTCCCAAGAGGGAACTCGCTCAAAACCGCCCCGGAACGGGCGATTTCACGGGCAAGCGGTTTGTTTTCGGGGGGATAGACACAATCCAGGCCCCCGCCCAGAACGGCCAATGTCCGTCCCCCGGCCTTGAGCGCGCCGCGGTGGGCCGCCGTGTCTATGCCGCGCGCCAGGCCGCTGACCACCGTAAAACCGGCGTGCGCGAGCTGATAGGCCAGAGACTCGGCGGTTTCCCGGCCGTATATGGTGGTGCGGCGCGAACCGACAATGCCAATCGCGCGCCGGTCGGAGGCCGTCAGACTTCCGACGGCATAAAGGGCAAGGGGCGGATCGTGGATTTGAGCGAGACTTTTAGGATAATCGCCGTCAGCCGGCGTGATAATGGCCGCCCCCATTGCGGCGGCGCGCCTGATTTCCTCGCCGGGACGCGCATTGTTTCGCTGCGCGATAATGTTTTCAACCGTCCCTTTCCCGATGCCCTGCGCGGCCAGCAGTTTTTCCGGCGCAGCCTCAAAAACGGACTGCGGCGCGCCGAGCAATGAAACGAGCGCGCGCGTCCCGACCGGGCCGATGCTTTCCATCATATTAAGGGCAATATATGCTTCGCGTTCGGTCATACGCCGCCTTCGCGGATTCAGGACTCAACGGCGGATTCCTTTCGGCGACAGGTTTTCCGCCGGCCGCTGAAAAGCTCCAGTTGCGCCTCCCGGAAAAGGCCGTAATTTTTAAAAATACGGACGACCTGCAGTACGTCCGACTTTTCATAATTGCGGTTTTTGTCAACGCGGCTGATTATTTCGGCGAGTATTGTCCGGAATTCAAGAACCCCGTCAATTCCCATGGCCTTGAGAAGGCGCAAGGCGTCATCCTTGAGTTTCTGCGCGACCGGAAGCTGGGGCAGGCAGAGTATTTTCACGATCTGGCCGCCGCCGAGCCGGCGGGACGCCATGCGCGCCGATTCCTCGCCGGCAAAACGGACGAGTTCCGGAAGATTTTCAAGCATGGCCGGGTAAAAACGCTCGGTATGCCAGCCGTAGACGCCGATCACGGCTCGCGCGATTTTTTTCAAATCAGCGGTCACCCATAAAATATGAGGGGGAACGGACTGCTCCGCGACGAGCGGGTTAAAAGCAATCAGGTCGGTTTCCTCTTCAATCCTTTTCGGCCGGCCGCTGATCGCGTACTTGCAGGGCTGGATGATCAAAAATCCCAGCATTTCAAAATATTCCCGCACAATCCACGCGCTGACCGACGCCATAAAAAGCCCCCCGGTTGTTTCTGAAAGACACGGTTAATTCTACAGGAGAGGCAAAAAAAAACCAGTAATTATTTTTTTAAATATTATTTGACTTTTCCGCCTTCCTGTTATTAAATAAAGAATATGTTTAGGCTGATTACAAGGATTGCCATATCCGCCGCCCTGGTGTTGAGTATTATTGCCCTGGTAATGGCCGTGCGCCTTTTCCAACAACGCGAAACCCTCAAGGGTCGCGCCCAGAAACTTGAAAGCGCCATCCATAAAATCGCCGCCACCATTGAAAACGAAGGCGCCACTAACGTCATGTTTTCAATTCCGGACGATCAACTGAAAACGTTTAAATCAAAACCCGGCGGACCGCCCGCAATGGATGAACCGCTGAACCGGTTGATAACGGCCGCCCAGAGCCAGCTGGTTTGTCTGAACAATACCCGCTCCGAACTGGCCGATACCAAGCTGACCCTGGCCAAAACCCAGGACGAGCTAAAAAACACCAAATTGGAACTGGCCGCCGCCAACGCAAAGATCAAGGAACAGGAAGGCGTCATCGCGGAAAAAAACAATATCATCAGCGAGAAGGAAGTGGCCATCGGCAAACTGGAGCGCCAGAAGAGCGAATTGATCACCACCGCCGACGCCATGAAAGCGCGGCTGGAAGAGATGGAAGTTGAAAACCAGGACCTGACCGACCAGGTCTCCGTCCTGGAGGATAAAATCGGCATTCTGCAAGTCAAGGCTTTCCCGGAACTCCAGCAAAAAATCATTCCGAAAGGCCGGCAGGGGGTTGTGGCCTATGTCAATCCCGAATGGAATTTCCTGATATTGCGCCTGACGCCTGAAAGCATCAAGACCGCCGCGCCGGACCTGGAGCTGATGGTCTACCGGATGGACAAATTGGTCGGCAAAGTGCGGCTCGCAAGCATAGCGAACGATCTGGCCGTGGCGGAAATTATCAATGACTGGCAGCAGACAATACCCCAAAACGGCGACGGCATCCTCTATTGAAGTGGTTTTTTCCGGGCCGCGGCTGAAAACTTTTGCTCCCGCTGTGCGCTTCCGCAAAGCGGAGCATGTTTAATGTTTTGAAAGTTTCACGAAAACATATTTTTATTCCGCGCCGCGCCAAATCACCGGCTTGGGTTTTCCTCTGTATTATTCTGGCCGGCGCGCTGTTCATCGGACTGCAAGGCTGTTCATCCACAAACAATTCTTCCGATATTCCCTGGAACGTGCCCCAGCCGTGGGAGGGTGCGCCCAGCATTCCGGGACTTCAGTGACAATCTGGCATCTCCCTTCCGGCAAATACAAAATAGAAAGGAAAAATAATGAGCCGCACTTCACCCCGCAAAACTTCCTGCTCCTGCCCGAAACTGGCGCTGCACGGCGGCCCGAAGGTCCGTTCCCGGCCATGGCCGCCCAGAAAACTGCTGGGTAAAGAAGAAAAAAAAGCGGTTGACGGGCTGTTTGACAAAGCCATCGCATCCGGCAACGCTTTCGGTTATAACGGCCCCGAGGAAGAAGCGTTTTGCAAACAGTTCGCCGGCTTCATGGGCGGCGGATACGCGGACGCCGTCAATTCCGGCACAAACGCCGTTTACGCTGCCCTGCGCGCGCTGGATATTGAGCCTTTCACCGAAATCATCGTAAGCCCGATCACCGATCCGGGCGGAATGATGCCGATTCCCCTGCTGAATTGCATTCCCGTCGTGGCCGACACCGCCCCGGGCAGTTTTAACGCCGGCGCCGAACAGATTGAAAAAATGATATCGTCTCATACCAGCGCCATCCTGGTGGCCCATATCCACGGCGAACCGGCCGACATGAACGGCATAATGCGGGTTGCCCGGAAACGCCGTATCCCGGTGGTGGAAGACTGCGCCCAGGCCCACGGCGCCACGATTAACGGACGGCTGGTGGGCACCTTCGGCGACGCGGCCGCTTTTTCCACCATGTTCGGAAAACATTTCTGCACCGGCGGACAGGGCGGCATCGTCTATACCCGCAGTAAAAAAATATACCATCAGGCCCGGCGCGTTGCCGACCGCGGCAAGCCGTTTTTCATGCCGCCCGGCTCAACCAACTGCGTCGCCGCGCTGAATCTGAACCTGAACGACCTGGCGGCGGCCATCGGCGGCGCGCAATTGAAAAAACTGCCCGGCATTATCCAGCGCCGGCGGCGGATGGCGCAATGGATTCAGAGGGGAATAAGCGGATTGCGTTCCGTTTCGTTCCCGGAAACAGTCAAGGGGGGGAAACCCAGTTACTGGTTCCTGCGCCTCCGGTTTCATCCGGAAGCCGTAACCTGCGACAAGGAAACCTACTGCCGGGCGCTGGCCGCCGAAGGATTAATCGTCGCCCCATCCTATAAACACATGCCGCACCTGCACGACTGGTTCAAGAACCGGCGCGTTTTCGGAACGAGCCGGCTGCCGTGGTCCTCGCCGCTTTACAAAGGCAATGCGCCGCGCGTGTTTAACTGCCCCAACGCCCTGCAGGCCATCAACGACCACTTTGTTTTGACCTCTTTTGAAAGCTGGGGCAAGACCGAAGCCGATGATATCGTCAAAATTCTGGCAAAAGCGGAACGGGCATTCAGATGATTATTGACGCTCACAACCATCCCGACTGGCACGGACACAACCTGGACAAATTCCTGGCCAACATGGCCCTTTTCAAGATTGACGCTGCCTGGCTTTTGAGCTGGGAATGCCCGGTTGACGAATACGCGCCCGCCTACGGCAACGTCGTTCCCGACGCGGGCGGAGCAAACGGCCCGATTCCTTTTGCACGCTGTGTTTCCTGCGCGGAACGGGCGCCGGGCAGGTTTGTCCTGGGTTACGCCCCTGATCCGCGCCGGGCCGAGGCGATTGACAAGCTGCAGGCCGCCATGGAAATCTACGGCGCGCGCGTCTGCGGCGAGCTTAAATTAAGAATGATGTATGACAACCCGGACGCCCTCCGCCTCTACCGTTTCTGCGGAGAAAAACATGTTCCGGTTATCGCACATATTGATTATGAATTTGACACCGGCGCCGCATATCCGCGGCCGAACTGGTGGTACGGAGGCGGCCTGGAAGCGTTTGAACGCGCGGTCGGCGCATGCCCGGAAACAATTTTCTGCGGCCACGCCCCGGGATTCTGGGCGCATATCTCCGGCGATGGACAGCACGATAAAACCGCCTATCCCAAGGGCAAAATCGCGCCGGGCGGCAAACTGATCGCCATGCTTCGGCAATATCCAAATTTATACTGCGACATTTCGGCCGGGTCCGGACTGAACGCTCTGACCCGCGATCCGGAATTCGCCAGGGATTTCCTGCTGGAATTCCAGGACCGTATTCTCTATGGACGCGATTATTTTGACAACAAGCACCAGGATTTCTTGAACAACCTCGCTCTGCCGGAAGAAACACTGGAAAAAATTTATTCCGGCAACGCGTTGAAACTGGCGCCGCTGCGCCGGTAACCCGAAAAGGCAAAAAGCGGTTTCCATGAAGGACAAAGGAGTTGAAAAAATCTACCGGCTGGCGCGCGAACAATACGCGCGCCTGGGCGTGAACACGGAACAGGCCATCGCCGGCTTGCGGAAAATAAACATTGCGCTCAACTGCTGGCAGGGCGACGACGTTACCGGTTTTTTGAACGAGACCGGCATTTCCGGCGGGCTGGTCTGCACCGGCTCCTATCCCGGCCGGGCGCGCTCGGGGGAAGAATTGCGCGCCGACCTTCACAAGGCGCTCACCCTGATCCCGGGGAGACACCGGGTCAGCCTCCACGCCATTTACGCCGAGCCGCGCCGGCCCGGAAAACAACGCAACGAGCTTGAAACGCGCGATTTTTCCGCCTGGATCGCATGGGCGCAGGCCAACCGGCTCGGGCTGGATTTCAACGGCACATTTTTCGGCCATCCCCTCGCCGCTTCCGGCTTCACTCTGTCCGCCCGGAACGAAAACAGTCGCAGGTTCTGGATAGAACACGCGGCCGCCTGCCGGCGCATCGGCGCGGATATCGGCAGAAAATTGAGGTCCCCTTGCGTGACCAATATCTGGATCCCGGACGGTTTCAAGGATATCCCGTTTGACCGTAAAAAACCGCGCGAAATTCTGAAAAAATCACTGGATGAAATCTTTGCCCGGAAATTCAACCCGCGCCACCTCGTTGATTCCCTTGAGGGCAAGCTGTTCGGAATCGGCTCGGAAGCCTACGTGGCCGGTTCTTATGACTTTTATTTAAGTTACGCGGTCGCCAACGGCAAAATGCTCTGCCTGGACATGGGACATTTTCACCCGACCGAATCGGTGGCCGACAAGTTATCGGCGCTCCTGTTGTATCTTGACGGCATCCTTCTGCATATCAGCCGCGGCATCCGCTGGGACAGCGATCACGCGCCAATTCTTTCGGACGAACTGCGCGGCCTGGCCGAGGAAATTGTCCGCGGCGGATTTCTTGGCCGCGTGAAAATCGGCCTGGATTTTTTTGACGCCAGCATTAACCGCGTCGCGGCATGGGTGATCGCCGCGCGCGGCGTGTTGAAAGCTTTCCTGACCGCCATGCTTGAGCCGGCAACAAACTTGCGGCAAATGGAACGGCGGGGAAACCACACCGGACGCCTGGCGTTGCTGGAAGAATTAAAAACCATGCCGGCCGGCATTGTCTGGAACGAGTATTGCCGGCGGCAGGGAGTTCCCGCCGGAATTGAATGGTTAAACGAAATAAAAAAATATGAACGCGGCGTTCTAACGCGGCGCGCCAAACAATAAACAATGAAACCGATCGTTGTGCTGGGTTTTGACATGGAAACGGACATCGGCAGCTGGACTCCTTTTTATGAGGGGCTGCTCAAGGGAACACCGCGCATTTTAGCGGTGCTTGCCAGACAGAAAATCACGGCCACTTTCTTTTTTGTGGGCGACGCCGCCAGGCAATATCCCCAGATTGTGAAAAAGGCGGACCAGGCCGGACACGAGGTGGGCTGCCATACGCTTTACCACGAAACCATCGGCGACGAGCTTTTTCCAATCCCCGGCCTGAAACCCGTGCTTCCGGAAGAATGTTTCCGCCGGATTGAAACGGCCGCCGATATTGTCAGCCGGGCGCTGGGAAAAAGAACCACTTCCTTCCGCGCGCCGCGCCTCTGGGGAAGCACCGCCATGGTCAATGCCCTGGAAGACCTCGGCTTTACGGCGGACGCCACCTACCCGCTCTATTTTTACGAAAGACGGCTGACCCCCTATCACCCCAGCCGCAAGGACTGGACCAAGGAAGGCAATATGAAGATCCTTGAAATTCCGAACTTTGCCGACATGACCATCAAAAGCAGGGACAAATACGGACGCGACCGCGACCAATGGCCGCTTTTCAGAACCAAAGGGGCCGCGGCGCTGATGAAACACATTGACAACATGCTGGAATTTTACGCGCGCAAAAAACTGCCGCCGGTCTTCTGTTTTTACATGCATCCCTGGGAATTTCATGAAATGCCGCGGGGCCTTATTCATTTCGGGGAAGGGTCGGTCAAGCCCGACCCTTTTATCGTCAAAAACTGCGGGCAACGCGCGGCACGGGAGCTTGACCGGCTGATCACCCTGCTGAAACAGCGCGGCGCGGAATTTCTTTCCTGCCGCGATTTGACCGGAATATTCCGGTAAGGGCTGCAAAACCGCCAGCCAGAAATCAGGCCGCCACAGGCGGCAATTATGTTTGAGCGATGGAGCCGCATCCCTATGCGTCGCTTCCGGACGACAAAATATAAATCGCCGGACGGGGGTTCGGCTATTAAACAGTTATCAATAAAATTCTGCGCAAGAAGCGCAGGATTTTATTGCAAATATTTTCTGAGTTATGAACATGTTGCCAGAAGCTGACCGCGTAATAATGGAATGAGCGTCATTTCCTTTAATTTCAAGGAGGCAGCGACGATTAATTCAGCGAGAGCAGTCAAATGATACTTGTAGGCGTTCAAGTCATTGGTCGGATCGTCA
>JAQUQV010000016.1 GCA_028715905.1 Kiritimatiellia bacterium | reverse complement strand
ATTGAATTAGGCCCATCCCGATGCGCGAAGCGCGATCGGGAGGGCAACTTTATCTTTTATCAACGTTTTAATTTGCTATATTACCTTTATGGAATTCGTCAGCGGTCAAATTAAAATCCGGGATATCTTCATTGATAACGGCAACTGGTGGAAACTTTTTCTCGCCCACCGCGAGTTGATGCGCAAGGCCATTATCGTTAATGTTTTCAAAATGCTTTCCTGCCGGACTTCTCTGCTTGGCTGGCATGTTTTTGTCTGCCCAAAATGCTTCCATTCGATCAAGGCGCCTCATTCCTGTAAATCCCGTTTCTGTTCCTCCTGCGGCAAAAAGAACACTGATAATTGGATCAAAACCGCTTTTAATATCCTCCCTGACACCCTTTGGCAACACATCACGTTTACCCTGCCGGATCATCTTCAGCCTTTCCTCTGGCTCAACCGTCGCCTTTTCAATAAACTTAGTCCTATCCCGGCCAACATCATTAAAGACCTTGCCGCCCAACAGCATTTCATCCCGGGCATCTACTCTGCCAATCATACTTTCGGCCGCGATCTCAAACGTAATTTCCATATTCATCTTTCCACTACAGCCGGCGGCTTGGCGCTGGATTATAAAAGCTGGATTGGAAACGCTTATTTTCATCATGCTGTCCTCAAATCCATCTGGCGTTATGCTGTTATCGCCCTCTTCCGCTCCGAATTCAAGGCCGGCCGCCTTAAACTCCCGCATCAGCTCAAGCACCTTAATTCCTATTCCGCCTTCAATTCCTGGCTCAATTTCCTCTATCAAAAAACCTGGGTCGTCCATCTCAATAAACAGTCCAATAATCGCAAAGCCACCATAGAATATCTCGGCAAATATCTCAAACGCCCGCCGCTCGGCGAATCACGCCTTAAATCTTACGACGGCAAACAAGTTGTCTTTGAATACCTTGATCATTATACCAACACCACCCAAACCGTCTCTCTTGCCGCCCGCGACTTCCTCGCAAAACTCATCGCTCATATCCCAGACCGCTATTTCCGCAACATCCGCTACTACGGCTTTCTGGCCAATCGCGTTCGCGGCAAACTCCTTCCTGTCGTCTATAAGCTTCTTAAACAGTCCCAAAACTACGCTCGTTCCGTTTTCTGCCGCTGGCGGCAAATGCTTATCTCATCTTTTGGCGCCGATCCGCTCCGCTGTCCGAGCTGTAACACCCAGCTCCGTTTCTCGTATCTCGTCCTTCCTGCTCGCTCTCTCAACCCTTTTTATCAGGAGATCGCGCATGGCCATTTTCAACTTCTTTAAAAAACATCCCCCGATCCTCTTCCGTTGCTCCGAATGCCATGACGAGAAAACTCTCACACGCCGGCAACTCCGGCTGGTTGCCAAACTCTGCCATCAGAACCCCATTTGCCCATTTTTGATCCCCTGCCCTGCTTGCAAAACTGGTTTCTTGGCTCCGGTCGATTACACCGATGACCAGGGAAACCGCTTTATGCTCGATCAAATCAAAAAACGCATCTTTATTGACCACGCCACCCACACAACCTTTTCTTTTGAATTCGAAAAATGAACATTGAAATTCCTATACATCAAATTAATTCCCGAATATTGCACGAAATTCGTGCAATATTCGGGTCATACCAAACCACCCCAACCGCTTCTGCCCATCACGATCCCCGCCATAATGAGAATTGTTGCGCGTATCTTCACGTATAAAACGTGGCGAAAATCGAACTTCCTTGTCATTTCAGCCAGCCAATTTTGATTTCATTTGCAACCTGCTTGAATTCCGGATCGCCGGTGATAAGTTCGGCTTTTTTGATTTTTGCCAGGGCTGCGGCAAAACAGTCGGCGTAAGACATCTTTTTTGCGGCCTTGTAGCTGGCGGCCTGGCGCACCAGGGCAAGGTCGGATTCCACGGGGACAATTTCAATCGGCAATGCGGTAATTTCCCGCGCTTTTTGTTCCACCATTGCTTCGCCTGCCGTCCGCAGAATTGAGTAATATATTTCCCCCCAGTTAATAACCGAGAGCAGTAGTTTGCCGCGGCCCGCGGCCGCCTGTTCCAACAAGCGTTCCACCCGTTCTGCCGCCGGTTCATCCTGGAAAAAAGCCATCAGCGCCCAGCTGTCCAGAACACAGGTTGCCATGTTACAACTCCCTCTCGCGCCGACGTTCTTCCTGCAACACCGCCATTGCCTTCGTCCCTTTCAACGACCCCCGCAGTCCGCGAATGAACCGCCCGGTAACAGGTTTCACAATGATATGGTCGCCTTCCGGATAGACAACTGCGCGCGTTCCTTCTTCAATCTGGTATTCCCTGCGCAGCCAGCGCGGGATGACCACCTGGCCCTTGGTGGAGAAATAAACGTCATCCGTTCTTACTGTTGTTTTCATGCCCTCAAGTAAAGCGTATAACTAAAAGTAAGTCAACGTAAAAATATAGGAATTTACACAATCGGCTTTCCGGATTTAAAGTCCGCCGGCCAGGAGATTGGAAACGCGTCTCATTTGACGGGCGGTCGTCTCATCCCCCGAAAAAAACATTCCAACATTCTGCAGAATGTTAGAATGTTTTCCGGGCGGGACATTGCCGAGGGAAAGCCGCCGCGCCGTCCATGGAACATCACGAAAAACCAAAACGGCAAGCGCGGCCGATTGATATTGACAGGAAAGAATGACGGCATGCGTTTACGCGGATTGCCGGCATGTTTCAAGCTATAACCAGGCATAAAGCTTTGATCCAGCATGAAAATTGTTTCCGCCATAACCCCTTCTTTCCCGCTCTTGAAAATCCGGCAGTATATTCTTTATGTTATCAGGAAGCTGTGTTAATTTCCACTAATTGTTCAGGGGCAAGGTTACCTTTGGAGGAGCGACAAATGATCACACCGCAAGACACCCGAATTGCCGTTTTAGGCGAGGCAAAATATCCGTCGCCGCTGAGGGAAAAGGAGTGGAGCGCGGGCGGCACGCCTTTTATCACCGACCGGGCCAAAGCCCGTTACCAGGCGGAAATCGGCGTAACCCGCGAGCGTCCGGCCGACGTTTTTTTTGAAATCGCCGGCCCGCGCGAGATGATTTTTTTCAACCCCCGGGAAACGAAGGCGGCCATTGTAACCTGCGGCGGCGTCTCGCCGGGACTCAACAACGTGATCCGATCGGCGGTGCACGAGTTGACCGTGAATTATGACGTGCGTGAGGTCCTGGGCATCCGTTACGGCTATCAGGGGCTCAACCCGACGGTCGGCGATCCGCCGATGACGCTTGACATGGATACGGTTAAAGGCGTCCAGGAAGACGGCGGCACGTTTCTGGGCACGTCGCGCGGGAAAGTGGAAACCGGGGTCATGGTTGATTTCCTGAAGAAGGAAAAAATCAACCTCCTGCTCTGCGTGGGCGGCGACGGCACCCAGCGCGGCGCTCTGGAAATATTCCGCGAAACACAGCGCCGCAAACTTCCGATCGCCATCGTTGGAATTCCCAAAACGATTGACAACGACATTTCTTTTGTTTCCAGATCGTTCGGTTTCACCACCGCAATCCAGAAAGCGCAGGAAATCCTGGACTGCGCCCATACCGAGGCCACCAGCGTCTTTAACGGCATCGGCCTTGTGAAATTAATGGGACGGCACGCCGGTTTCATCGCCTGCGGCGCGACGCTCGCCAGCCAAAACGTCAATTTTACGCTTATCCCCGAAGCGCCGTTCAAGCTGGAAGGCAGAAACGGGTTCCTGGAGGCCTTGCGCAAGCGTCTGCTGGCGCGGCATCACGCGGTCATTGTCGTGGCCGAAGGGGCCGGCCAGGAACTGATGGGAGAGTTGCGCACAGAAATGGACGCTTCCGGCAACGTGCTTTTGAATGACATCGGCGAATTTCTCAGGCAGAAGATAACCGCCTATTTCAAGGCGGAGAACATGCCGGTCAGGATAAAATATTTTGACCCTTCTTATTTTATCCGCAGTGTGCCCGCGGATTGCGCCGACAGCATTCTCTGCGACCAGCTGGCCCGGTTGGCGGTGCACGCCGGCATGGCGGGCAAAACCGGCATGCTGATCGGGCTTACCAACAACATCCGCGTCCATGTCCCGATCGCGACCGTCGTCCGGAACAAGAAGCGCGTTTATCCCGAGGGCGATTTATGGCTGAGCGTGCTGGCGGCGACCAACCAGCCGCCGGTGCTCTGTTGAACGAGAACCGGAACGCGATAAGATTTCCGCGCTCAGTCCACTTTCAACATGACCTCTTTAAAACCTTCCGGCAATAGCCGCTTATTTTCCCGCCGTTTTTTTGACAGCTACGCCCTTGAATCGCCCGATTTTCGGCAGGTCGCCGAGCAGCGGGCGGGCGTAGGCGAGGAATTTTTCAGTTACATTGTTTCCCGCGGCGTTGATGAATTCATCGGGCATAGGGCGCGCGTTGCGCGCCACGCTCTGCAGGGGAACCAGCTCAAAATAGGCCTGGTATTTTTTGCCCGGTTTGCGGCGAATGGCGATTGAGCCCTGCAATTCTCCGCCGGCCGCCGTTTTGACCGCTTCAATGCCGACGGCCCGCGCCTCGCGGGCGTCAACATTGGATGTCATGCCCGGGAATGAACGCTGCAGGTAGCCGAAAGTGTCGGCCCGGACGCGTTTGATCTGGAGCCTGGTTTTGATTTCATTTACCAGCAGGTCGCCCAGGGCGCCCGTGCCGCTGAGCTGTACATTGCCGTGCGAATCGGTTTCCTTGATGAACTTGGTGGCGATGGCGATCCCGTATTCATCGGAGATGCCTTCCGAAACCGCCACGACGCACCGGCCGAGCCGGTCGTAAACTTTTTTGACGTCCTCGCAGAATTTTTCCATGGAGAAAGGCCGCTCCGGAATGTAAATCAGGTGCGGACCGTCATCGGGATAGTTTTTCGCCAGGGCCGAGGCCGCCGTCAGAAAACCGGCGTGCCGGCCCATGACGACGTCAATCTTGACGCCCTTCAGGGCGCGGTTATCAAGGTTGTCGCCCATGAGGGCATGCGCCACGAACCGGGCGGCGCTGGCAAAGCCGGGGGTGTGGTCATTCTCCAGCAGATCGTTGTCAATTGTCTTGGGAATATGGAAACAACACAGGTCGTAATTTTCCTTCCTGGATTCCTCGTGGATAATATTGGCAGTTTCGGCCGAGTCGTTGCCGCCGATATAAAAGAAATAGCGAATGTTGTATTTGCGCAGGATCGCGAATATTTTGACGCATTCGTCGGCGGTCGGTTTTTTGCGGACGCTGCCCAGGGCCGAGGAGGGAGTCTGCGCCACGGCTTCCAGCGCGGCGGGGCTTTCCCGGCGAAGATCAATCATTTTTTCCTCCAGCACGCCCTTGATGCCGTGCAGGGCTCCGTAAATATTTTTTATCTGTTTGTGTTTTTTGGCCTCAATCACGGCGCCGACCAGGCTTTGATTGATAACCATTGAGGGACCGCCGCTCTGGGCGATCAGCATGTTTCCTTTAAGCGCACTCATTTTTTTTGTTTCCTTTCCTTTTGGGTATTAAGGGGTGTAATTTAACAAAAAAATCCGCGAAATGCAAAAAATATGTTTTAAACACTTGATTTCGCGCCTCCGGCCGGGAAAGTTTTGGATAACGGCGCTGCCGCATTAAAACATATTGCCGGGATTTATGCGGTCTTCGGGGTCAAACGTTTTTTTAACCCGGCGCATTTCCGCAATGCCCTCTTCGCCGAACATCAGGGCCAGAAAAGGTTTTTTCAGCTTGCCGATGCCGTGCTCGGCGGAAACCGTGCCGCCCCATTTTAGGATTGTCCGCGCCAGCCACAGGTAAAGCTCCTTTCCGCGCCGGTATTCATCCGTGTCCCCCGGCAGGATATTGATATGGACATGGTTGTTGCCGACGTGCCCGAAAATCACATATTCCAGTTTTGCCTCGTCAAGGGTCCGGCGGTAAAAGCGGAACATTTCCGCGAGGAATGCGTCCGGCGCGGCAAAATCAGTGCCGAGCTTGGTCAGGCCGGGACACGCGGCAGCGCGTTCGCCGATGCGCTGGTTGACGGCTTCGGGCAGGGCATGCCTGAATTTTTTCAATCTTTCGGTTTCTTCCGGCGTCAAGGCGGTCCAGGCCGTGTCCGCGCTGCTGCCGCAGGCTTCCAGCAAAGCCATCAGCTCCTCGGCCCGGTTTTCCATTTCTTCCTCCGTGGCCGGCAATTCAATGTAAACGGCTGTGTGCGCCTTTTCCGGCAGGGTTGGAATTTCAGCCGAAGACCCGAGTTTAAGCTTTTGTTCGCGCAGCAAATTGAGGGCGCGATAATCAAAATATTCAATGGCCAGCGGACGGGCGCCCAAAAGCGGGAGATGGCCGGAAAGTTTTTCGCCGCGGGCCGCCCGGACGAAATCAAGCGCGTTTTCTTCCGAGGGGAAAAAGCCGATCACCCCCAGGATCATTTCCGGCTCCTTGACGAGCATGAGCTCGGCTTCGGTCACGATTCCCAGGGTGCCTTCCGAGCCGACAAACAAATCCAGCAGGTCCATGCCCGGCTTCGCAAAATAACCGGCCGCGTTTTTTACCGCCGGCATCCGGTAAGATGGAATTTTCCCGGGGCGTTCCCGGCCGTCCGGGAGCACGAGCGTGAAGGAGCCGTCCGGCGCGGCAAAGCTTTGGTTGCGCCGGATATCCAGCAGGACGCCTTCGGCCAGAACCAGCCGCAGGGCCTCCACGTAAGCGCGGGTGGGGCCGTAGTGAAAAGTGCGCGCGCCGGAAGCGTTGCAGGCGATCATGCCGCCGATGGCGGCCGAGCCTTCGGTCGGATCCGGCGCAAAGCGCCATTTTCCCGGTTTCCTGAACAATTCAAGAGCCGCCTTTGATTCCGGCGGCCAGCTGTCTTCGGATTCAAAATGTTTTTCGGCAATCATCCTGTTCAGGGCTTCAAGGATTGTTCCAGGCTGGCAGCGCAGGAAGAAGCAATCGCGTTTTTCATCAAATCGCAATCCGAGCACGCGGTTCATTTTTTCAACGCTCATGAGCCAGCCGCCGCCGGGCACGGCTCCGCCGGCAATGCCGGTGCGTCCGCCGGAAACGGTTACGGATTTGCCCCCGGTTTTGGCCGCATGTAAAATGGCGGCAATGCCGCCTTCGGACTGCGGAAAAAATATTTTTTCGGCGCGGCCCGGCAAACGCGATTCATCGGAAAGGTAGGCCACCGCATCGGCGGGGTTTTTCTCCTGCGGAAGAACCTCTTTCTCCGGAATTTTGCGGCTCTCAAGACGGCACTTCATTTTATTAATTCCGGGCGCGCCGCGGTCCGGGCGGATCTGCGGGCGTCACGCCGGGCAACGCCGCCCTTCCCGGCCGGCGTTCATCCCAGTTGTTTTGACGGGAAAAATAAGAAAAATAATGATGCGTATCAAGTTAATTTCCCGCCTGTGATCTGTCAATGCGTTTCGCGTTATCGCATCAGGGGGATTCTCCGCATTTTTTACGGAAAACTTTCGGCGTTTCGCCCGCCAGACGCCTGAACAGGCGCGTGAAATAACCCTGGTCGGCAAAACCGCAGGCCCAGGCAATTTCCTTGATGCTCAGAGCCGGATTGCGCAGATGCCGTTTGGCCAGCGCAATCCGTTCTTGATGGATGAAATCAACGAGGCGCTCGCCCGTTTCCGTTGCGAAAAGATGGGAAAGATAATCCGGGGAACAATGGATTTGTCCGGCCAGTTTTTGGACCGAAAGCGATGAATCGTAAATGCGGCTGATGATTAATTTCCGGCATGCCTCAATCTTCGGATGTTCTCCGGTCCGGGCGGGCGCCCCGTTCCGGTTGACGATGAGGAGCAGCGCGGCAAAAGCCGCCTGGAAAAGCCCCCGGACGGCCTTTTCAACTTCCGGGTCTTTTTTTTCATCCCCGCCGGAATGATAGAAATCCGCAATATCATCAAGATACTGTTCAATCCGGAGCCCTTGTGTTGTCCGGAAATATTCCAAGCCATAGGATTGGGGATGCCCCTGTTTATTCCTGGCGGCGGCATGGATGCTGACGCCTTCGCGCGGAAACATGACCACCATGTTCAGAAAATTCCCTTTGTAATCCCGCGCAATCTCGCTGTGCGGCAGCCTGCGCGGGACCAAAAGATTTTCGCCCGCCATTAGCCGCGTCTTTTCCTCCGGAAAAGTGAAATCGGTCAACCCGCCGATCTGGATGAAAAGTTCGGGGTCAAAATGAAAATGCGTCCCGGCAATTCTTGCCATCTTTCCCAAAGGACGCGGCAAATGAAACTTAAAACACCCCCCTTGAAGGCAATGGAGCTGGGCCTGCAAGGTTTCACGGTAGAGACGGAGGGTATCGGAAGAAGGCATGGTTTTTACTATGTTTTATCCTAAAAATATAAGTTTTCTTCCAATAAATCAAGTTGAAAATAAGCGTAATTATCCTACCTTTTTACTACCCGAATATTGCACGAAAATCGTGAGCGGCGTAGGCCGCAACGCGGCTGCTAAAAGCCGGAGTTGCCAAAAAAAAACACCGCACAGGAGAAAAAGACATGAACACTAAAATAAAGGTAACCGTCTGGAATGAAGGCATCCACGAAAAAACACACGAGGCCGTGAGAAAAATTTATCCGCAAGGCATCCACGGCGCCCTCGCGCAAAATCTCTCTGGATATCCCGGTCTGGAAACGCGCACCGCCACCCTGGACGAACCCGAACACGGCCTGACCGAGGAGGTCCTGGCGCAAACCGACGTCCTGACCTGGTGGGGCCATATTGCCCATGCCAAGGTTGACGACGAAGTGGTTGCGCGCGTCCAAAAACGGGTTCTGGAAGGCATGGGCCTGATCGTGCTGCACTCGGGACACTTTTCCAAAATCTTCAGGGCGCTCATGGGCACCACCGGCGCCCTGAAATGGCGCGAGGCGGACGAAAAAGAACGCCTCTGGAACATTGAGCCCGGACATCCCATTACCGCTGGAATCGGCGAATACATTGAACTGCCCTGCGAGGAAATGTACGGCGAACGATTTGACATTCCGCCGCCCGATAAAGTCGTTTTTATTTCATGGTTTGAGGGCGGGGAGGTTTTCCGCAGCGGCTGCTGTTGGGAACGCGGCCATGGCCGCGTATTCTATTTCCAGCCCGGCCACGAAAGTTACCCCACTTTTTATAATCCGCAGATCATGCGGGTGATCGCCAATGCCGTGCGCTGGGCGGCGCCGCGGATTAATCTTTCCCAGACCTGTCCGAACGTCAAGCCGCTTGAAAAAATCCATCCCGGAAAAGTCCAATATGACCATACCGGCGTCGTGCAGGATGTGCAAAGCGCGGAAGAAAAAAAATAAGGAAAACATGAAAAAAATACGTGTTGGAGTTATCGGGCTCGGCATGGGTCGCGCTCATATCGCCGGATATCAGAGTCACCCGGCCGCGGAAGTGGCGGCCGTGGCCGATCCGGACAAGGAACGTCTGGCTAAAATCGGCGCGGAATACAAAATCGCCGGCCGGTACGAATCGGCGGAGGCCATGCTGAACAAGGAAAAACTGGACATAATCAGCGTGGCCGTTCCGAACAAATTCCATAAGCCGCTGGTTCTGGCCGCGTTCAGCGCCGGCTGCCATGTTCTTTGCGAAAAACCACTGGCCATGAACGCCGCCGAAGCGCGGGAAATGATCATGGCCGCAAAAAAGTCCGGGAAACGCCTTATGATCAATTTTTCATACCGTTTCACGGAACAATCCCGGGCATTGAAAAAGCAGGTTGAAAGCGGCATCCTGGGCGATGTCTATTTTGCGCGTACGGTCTGGCACCGGCGCCGGGGTATGCCCCGGTTCGGCGGCTGGTTCGGCCAAAAGGCGCTGGCCGGCGGGGGCCCGTTGATTGACCTCGGTGTCCACCGGCTTGACCTGGCGCTCTGGCTGATGAACTATCCAAGGCCGGAATGGGTAATGGGCGACGCCTGGAATAAAATCGCGGGCCCGCTGGCAAGAAAGGAAAAGAAAAAATTTGACGTGGAGGATTTTGCGGCCGGCTTTATCAAATTCAAAAACGGCGCTTCGCTGGAGGTTGAAGCAAGCTGGGCGGCCAATATCGCCGAGCAGGAATTCATAGAGACCCGTTTGTACGGCACAAAAGGCGGGTTGGTCCAGCGTAATATCGGCGAGGGTTATAAATTTGAGGCCGAGATTTTTATGGAGCGGGCGGGATGCCAGTTTGATATGAAACTCCATCCCCCGGGGCCGGCCGCCAAAAGCGCCATGCACCACTTCGTGGAATGCATTTTAAACGGGACACCGCACATTGCGACCGGGGAGGAGGGCTTGACCGTGATGAAACTATTGGACGCGATTTACCTGAGCGCGAAAAAGAACGCTCCGGTGAAAATGAGCCGGGCATAATTCCTCAGCCCGCGGCGTCCCAGAGAGGTTTGCCGAGAAATTCCGCGAGCGCGACGGCATCCGCACGGATTTTCTTAAGATTGCCGTGATCGGCCACATTGATTCTTCGGCCGTCATCCAGGACCAGGTTCAATTCATAACTGTAATAGGAACTGTTTTTCCCGCGGCAAAGCTCGGCGATAATCTGGAGCGCATGAATCCGGCTGAATTCGGTATAAGTTCCGGTCATGTCCGCGCCGCGCGCGCCGGCCGGCGCCGACCGGCCGCGCCAGAAACAACCGCGCATTTTGTCAAAGACCGCCGGAATCGTTCCAAAATAAAGCATGGCCCCGCCGGCGGCGGCAAATACGGCGCCTAACCCGATCGGTATTATTGTGTTGGCGTTCAGCCCCAGCGCGCCATCGGTGAAATTAACGTAAGTTATACCAAGCATGGCCGCCAGGCCGCCCGCCAGAAACAAAGAATAAAACAAGACGGCCTGCGGCGCCGCGTGGAATTCAATCCGGTAGTTTTTGATCCTGACAAGTTTGCGGGTGCAAAAACTTGCGCCACCCCTCTTTAACGGCGTCCAGGCCGTCCGGGCGGCGAGCGGGTCTTCAAACCGCGAGGGGTCAAAAGCAACCGGTTCCCTGACGAGTTTTTGCAATGTCCGCAGCCATTGTTTCGGCACGGTTTCTCCTTTTTGCCGGTTATAATGCCGCTTGGCGCAGTTGTCCGCAGGCGGCATCAATGTTTTTGCCCTTGGAAGCGCGGATGGTGGCGTTGATCCGCGCGCGTTCCAGCGTGTTCACAAACATCCCGGCCGTTTCAGGCGGCGGCGCGCGTCCTTCAAATTCTTCCACCGGGCTGAACATGATCAGGTTGACGCGGCAATGGATTTTATCCAACGCCCGCGCCAGCGCCCGCGCCTGCTCGCGCGAATCATTGACATTTTTAATCAGGGTCCACTCAAACGTGATTATCCGTCCCGTTATCTCCGCATATTTCCGGCAGGCCGCCAGCAAATCCGCCAGCGGATAAATTTTATTCACCGGCATCAAGCGCGAGCGGAGCGCGTCATCGGCGGCGTGGAGCGAGACGGATAGTTCCACCTGCAAACCTTCGCCGGCCAAACGCTCAATACCCGGGATAACCCCGCAGGTGCTGATGGTGATTTTGCGGGCGCCGATGCTCAAGCCCTCGGGATCGTTTATAATCCTGACAGCTTTCAACACGTTCTCATAATTGTCAAATGGTTCGCCCATCCCCATGAAGACCACATGGCCCGGAGGTCCGCCGAGCTGTTGCGCCGCCAGGACCACCTCGCCGACTATTTCGCCGGCGGACAGGCTGCGCCGGAATCCGTTTTGGCCGCTGGCGCAGAAAGCGCATTTGTATTTACACCCCGCCTGGCTGGAAACGCACAGCGTGGTCCGGCCCTTGGCGGGGATAAACACCATTTCTATCAATTCGCCGTCGGACATACGCAGCAAGGCCTTGGCGGTGGAGCCGGGTCCGCTTTCGCTGCGCATTTTCGCGATTTCCGGCGGCGCAACCGAAAAACGGCCGGCCAGTTCATCCCGGAACGGCCCGGGAAGATTTTTCATTTCCGGCCAGCTTTCCGCGTAACGGCAATAGAGCCATTGCCATATCTGGCGCGCGCGGTATTGCGGCTGGCTGCGGCTGGCGCAAAATTGCGTGATCTCATCCAGGTTCAAACTGTGGATTAAATTTTTCAAAATATGTTTTTTTACTGCAGAGAACGCAGAGAAAATGGATTACCTCTGCGAACTCTGCGTCAAGCGAATCCCTGAAGCATGCGCTTCGTTTAACTTCAGGGCGAAGCGGGCGGTGAACATTATCCGGAAGCAACTTGAAACTCCAGTTTGCGGAGGCGCTCGGCCAGGGATTCGCCGCCGTTTTGCAAAACGACCCGGCTGTAGCGGAATTCGCGGCGCACCGGATAATGTTTGCGCAACAGTTCAAAATTTATGCTCCGCACGGCGGCGTCCTCCGGAGCGTTTTCCCGCAGACGGCGGTCATCGGCGGCAACATCGTAAATCCGGCCGGCAACACTGGCAAGCGCCTCTTCATCCAACAGCGCGGAAGCATCCAGACGGATTTCCGGCACGACCGGCGGCGGCAAAAGGTTTTCCAGCGATAAAGCCGGCTCCCTCCCGAGGAATTTACACAGCTTGCGGTAAACCAGCACCGTTCCCATGACCCGGCCCTCAAGCGAGTAACCGGCAATATGGGGCGTGGCGACGTCGGCCGCTTCCATGACGTCAAGCCGGAAAGCCGGCTCATTTTCCCAGCAGTCAATTACGGCGTGCGCAACAATGCCGCCGCGGACGGCTTCAAGAAAACAATCCGAATCCAGAACGGCGCCGCGCGCGGCGTTGATAAAAATACGACCTTTTCCCGCCCGGCTGAAAAAATCGCGGCCGGCAAGATGAAAAGTAGGGTATTTTCCCGATGTTGTCAAAGGCACGTGCAGGGTAACGATATCGGCGGAGGAAAGCGCTTCGTCCAGCGGGCGGTAGGCCGGCTCGCCGGTCTGATCGTAGAGCGGGGGATCGTTCAGGAGGGCGCGCATGCCGAGCGCTTTGGCCTTTTTGAGCACGAGCCGGCCGACATTGCCCACGCCGATAATGCCGATGGTCTTATCGCGCAATTGAAAGCCGTGGCGCCGGGCGAGGTAAAGGAGGGCGGTCGTAACGTATTCGGCGACGCTGTTGGCGTTGCAGCCGGGCGCCGCGGTCCAGGTTATGCCGTTTTTTTCCAGGTAATCGGCGTCAAGATGGTCGTGCCCGATGGTGCAGGTGCCGACGAATTTTACGCGGCTGTTTGCAAGCAGTCCGCCGCCAACCTTCAGGGTTGAGCGGCAGATTAAGATCTCCGCGTCCTTGACCGCGGCCGGCGAAATCCGGCGCGGCTCAATGATTTCAAGCTCGCCCAGCGGTCCGAAAACCTCCCGGGCGAAAGGAATGCTGGTTGTGCATATTATTTTCATGTGTGCAAGTGAGGCACAGAACAGCACAGGCATATAGGATAAAAGATCATCTCAACTTTGTGCCTTCTGCCTATGTGTCTTTGCGCCTCGGCCTCCTTTCCAGTTCCTTGATCAGCGCCTGCGTGCCGCGGCGCGCGCCGCCGGTGGTTTTAAGCCGGGCGTATAATTTCTCGGCCAGCTTGAGCGCCGGCAAATCAAGTTTCATGCGCCGGGCCTCGCGCAAGGCGATGCGCAAGTCTTTGAGGAAATGCTCAACATAAAACCCGGGGCCGAAATCCCGCCTGATAATGCGCGGATAAAGATTCGCAAGGCTCCACGAGCCCGCCGCGCCGGCGCCGATGCTTGCCATGACGGTTTCCGGATTCAATTTCGCCCTTTTTGCGTAAAGCAGTCCTTCGCACATCCCCATCATTGTCCCGGCAATCATGATCTGATTGACCATTTTGGCATGCTGGCCGGAGCCTTTTCCCCCTTGGAACACGATTGTTTTGCCGAGGCATTTGAAAAGAGGCATGGCTCTTTCAAATGCCGCCCGCGCGCCGCCGACCATGATGGAAAGTTTCCCTTCCCGTGCGCCGACGTCTCCGCCCGAAACCGGGGCATCCAGCGCGGCCACGCCGCGTTTTTTGGCCGTTTCAAATATTTCCATGGCCAGCGCGGGACTGCTGGTTGTAAAATCAATATAAACCGTTCCGGGCGGCATGCGGCGCAGGGCGCCGCGCGGTCCCAGGCAAACTTCCTCCACGTCGGAGGGATAACCGACCATTGAACAGACAAATTCCGCGCCAACGGTCGTTTCGCCGGGACTGCCGGCCCAACGCGCGCCCCGCGCCATCAGGCCGGCGGCCTTTTTTTTCGTCCTTGAAAAAACCGCCAGGTCATGGCCGGCCGATAAAATCCGGTTGGCCATGGCCTGGCCCATCACGCCCGCGCCTATCCATGCTATTTTCATAATTTGTAATTTTTACGTCATGTTTAGGAATAGCAAATTCCGCAAAAAAATAAAGCTTTTTTCTGGTCATGGCCGGATGCCGGGTGTAGAATGTAAATAAAGGGGGTGAAAGCATGTGTAAAACCTGTGGATGCAAACCGTGCCGGCCGGCAAAAAAGAGTTCCGCCAAGAAAGCCAAAGCCAAGGGCCGGAAGAAATAAAACCAATCCTTCGCTTAAAACGAAAACTCCCCGCGCCTTTAGCGCGGGGAGTTTTGTTTTAACCCGGGTTTCCCGGCGGGGCGCGCATGATAACGCATTCAGCGGTTTGCAATCGCGGCCGCGGAAGTTTTTTGGATGCTGCGGGCCGTCATCGCATCAGGCGCGCCAGGGTTTCGGCGAATTCACGCGCCGCCTGGGGGCCGCGGGCGGTCACGATTTTGCCGTCAATTACCACGTCTTTTCTGCTCAACCGCGCGCCAGCGCGGACAAGCACATCCTCTCCGGAAGGGAAAACGGTCGCTTCTTTGTCTTTCAATATTCCGGCGTTGGCCAGGATAACGGGCGCGATGCAAATTGCGCCAAGCACCTTGTTTCCGGCGGCGGCGCCGCGCGCCAGGGCATGGGCCCGGGCGTCAGTGAAATATTCGGAGGCGCCGGGGCCGCCGATAAAAACGACGGCGTCGTAATCGCCAGCCCGGCATTCGTCCAGCGTGAAATCCGGAGTCACCTGCCGGCCGAATTTTCCCAAAGCCCGGTCTTTGCACGAGCAGGCTGTTTTCACCGTTGCCCCGAGTTTTTTCAGCAGAGCGAACGGCTGGCCGAACTCCTCGTCCTGAAAACCTTCCGCCCCTATAATGATCAACACCTTCCTGCCTTCCAGATTTCCCGCCATGAATGCCTCCTCTCCGTAAACGGATGTTCCACCCGCAAGGGCGGTTAAAACAATAGCGATGAACGCGCGCATGAATTGCGACCCCTTCGTCTGCCGGCGAACGCGTTTGCAACAAAAGGATTTCCGCTTGACCTTGAACGCGAGAGTTATATTATGCGGCGATGCGGTTTTTGCAATAGTGATTTATGGCATAGGAATTTTCCGCCTGAGGCGGATCCGCCTACGGAGGACAATCTTGCCGTAAAAAAGCGCAAAATCAAGGCAGAAGCTGAACCCCTGTTCGGCGATGTATGTTTGGTCGTCCGGAATCGCCGCATAGGGATGCGGCTCCTACCTTGATCAAATACGGTTGCCGCCTTTGGCGGTCTTTATTTCTGGAGGACAAAAATGAGAAGACGGAAAAAATATGTCCAGGTCGGCGTCGGCGGCCGCTCCTGGCCTTACACGGCGGCGCTGGGGAAAACGATGCGCGCCGAGTGCGAGTTGGTCGGGCTCTGCGACAACAACCGCGGCCGGCTTGATTTGCGCAACCGCCGCATCGTTGCTGAATTGAAAAGCCGACCTGTTCCGGTTTATCTTGACACGCAGTTTGACAGTATGATCCGGGAGCAAAAACCGGACGTGGCGGTGATTACCTCCAAGGATTCCACCCACGACCAGTACATCGTCAGGGCCATGAATCTCGGTTGCGACGTGGTTTGCGAAAAGCCGATGACGATTGATGAAAAGAAATGCCGGCGGATCGTGAAGGCGGTCAAACAAACCGGCCGGCGGCTCATGATAACCTTTAATTGCCGTTACATGCCGCCGATGATGCGGGTCAAAGAGCTTCTCATGAGCGGGGTCATCGGCCGGATTCTTTCGGTTGACCTGCGCTGGATGCTGGATGTCAACCACGGCGCTTCATATTTCCGGCGCTGGCATGCCGAAAAAAAATCCTCCGGCGGCCTGCTGCTTCACAAGGCATCGCATCATTTTGACCTGGTCAACTGGTTCCTTTCCGCCAATCCCGTGGAGGTTTTTGCCATGGGCGCGCGCAGTTTTTACGGAGACCAGAGCGGCACGGCGGAGCGGCTGGGCTTAAAGGGCCATGCCCAGCGCTGTCTGGAATGCCGTCATCAGAAAAAATGCCCGTTCTTTTTTGATCTCAAGGGCAGTGAGGACGCGAAAGCAATGTACCTGGCATGTGAAAAATACGACCGTTACGTCCGCGACCGCTGCGTGTTCGGCAAGGGCATTGATATTGAGGACACCATGAACCTTGCGGTCCGTTACGATTCGGGCGCATTCCTTTCGTATTCCCTGAACGCCTTTACGCCGTGGGAAGGTTTTCACTTCGCCTTTAACGGCACCAAAGGGCGGTTGGAATTTGACAATATCGGTTTTCCGATCCGCGGCGGCAAAAAACTGCCGGATTCCGTCAAGGCCGGCGAACACATCCGGCTGTATCCGCATTTCAAGCCGGCCATGAACATTCCGACAAAATTCGGCAAGGGCAGCCACGGCGGCGGCGATGACGCATTGATGAAAGACCTCTTTTCAGCGCAGCCGGCCGGGGATAAACTTATGCGGGCGGCGGATTACGCCAGCGGCGCGATGAGCATTCTCATCGGCGCCGCCGCCAATATAAGCATGCGGACGGACAAACCGGTCAGGATTGACCTTTTGGTCAAAGGCCTGCCGAAGCCGAAACTGCCGCCGATGCCTGAATAAGGAACCACAAAAAAATTCACCGCAGGCGCGGGGGCTGACGAGTAATATTTTCAGGATATTCAACCCTCTGCGTTCTCTGCGTCTCGGCGGTAAAGAATCATGTTGACCATTATCTTTATTGCCGCAATTCTGTTTTTTATCGCCGCTTATTTTTTTTACGGGCGTTTTCTGGAGAAACGGCTCGGCGTAAACGACGCGCGGCCGACCCCTGCCCATGCGCATTACGACGGTTTTGACTGGGTTCCCGCCCGGCCGGCGGTTTTGTTCGGGCACCATTTTTCTTCAATCGCCGGCGCGGGGCCGATTGTCGGGCCGATCATTGCCTCGCTGGCCTTCGGCTGGCTGCCGGCCTTGCTCTGGGTGCTGATCGGCGCGGTTTTCATCGGGGGGGTGCAGGATTTTGCGGCATTATTCGCCTCAATCAGGCACGGCGGCCGCTCGCTGGCGCAGATTGCCCGCGCGTCAATGTCACCGTTGGCTTTCAGGCTGTTGCTCGTATTTATCTGGCTGGCGCTGGTCTATGTGTTGACCGTTTTTACCGATTTGACGGCGGAAACTTTCGTGAACGACGGCGGGGTTGCTTCCTCTTCAATGGGCTTTATCCTGCTGGCCCTGGGTTTTGGCGTTTGCATTTATCGTTTCAAGTTTTCCATCCGCCTGATGTCGCTGCTTTTTGTGCCCCTCGTGTTCCTGTTCGTATGGCTCGGCCAGCTTGCGCCCATACCGGAAACCGTGCTCCGGGAATGGACGGGGATGGACCCTAAAAAAGCCTGGTGCGTTATTCTGATTATTTACTGCTTTGTTGCCTCAACCGTTCCTGTCTGGATGCTGCTTCAGCCGCGCGATTATCTTTCTTCCTACCTGCTGTATGTTTCCGTGATCGGCGGGTTCCTGGGAATTCTCATGGGGGGCTTCACGCTTTCCTATCCGGCGTTTAAATCCTGGCACGATCACCAGCTCGGCCACCTGGCCCCGATTATTTTCATCACGATTGCCTGCGGGGCTTGTTCCGGTTTTCATTCGCTGGTGGCCTCGGGCACCACCTCCAAGCAGATAGACCGCGAAAGGGACGCTTTAAAAATCGGCTACGGGGGGATGCTGGTGGAAGGGGTGGTGGCCGTTATGGCCCTGCTGGTGGTGGCCATGCTGCCGCTGGAGAGCGAGTTTGTAAAAAAAGCGCCCCTGGCGATTTACAGCAACGGCATGGCAAAATTCCTGGGCGTATTCGGCGTGCCGATACGTATTGGTTCCGCCTTTGGTCTGCTGGCCCTCTCAACTTTCATACTTACCACGCTTGACACCGCCACCAGGTTAAGCCGTTATATTTTTGAGGAGTTTTTCAATATCCGCGGCGCTGTTTCCCGTTACTTTTCAACGGCCGCCACGCTGGTTCTGCCGCTTCTTTTTGTGCTGATGACCATAAAGGATGCGCAAGGCAATCCCCTGCCGGCCTGGAAAGCGGTTTGGCCGGTTTTCGGGGCAACCAATCAGCTCCTGGCCGGGCTGGCCCTGCTGGTGGTGATGGTCTGGCTGAAAAGTAACGGAAAAAGGACAGCGTTTATCTTTCTGCCGATGATATTTATGGTGGTTATGACGGTCTGGGCTCTCTTTCTTTTAATTGGCCAATACAAATTGACGCTGATCGGGATCATTGCCGCGTTCCTGCTCCTGCTGGCGCTTTTGCTGGTTATTGAGGGCGCGCGGGTGCTGTTGTTGAAAAATACGCCGGCCGGCCGCGCCGGACAACCGGTTTGCCGTTCTTGACTCCGGGGGCGGTCTTATGCAAATATTGTAGTTTCGGAAAAAAAGTTATGAAAGCAATCAAACGCGCGCGCGAGGTGCTTGCGGTTGAGATCCTGGAAATCAACCGGGTCAAACGCAGTCTTGACAAGCGGTTCAGCCGGGCAACGCGGCTGATCCTGGAAAGCCTGAAGCAGGGCGGCAAAATCGTCGTAACCGGCGTGGGCAAGAGTTATTATATCGGCCAGAAGATTTCGGCCACGCTCTCCAGCACCGGTTCGCCCAGCGTTGTTCTGCATCCCTCGCAGGCCATGCACGGTGACCTGGGCATCATCGGCAAAGCCGACGTCCTGCTGGCCCTGAGCTACAGCGGCGAATCGGACGAACTGCTCGCGATCATTCCGGCCGCGCGCCGCCAGGGGGCAAAAATCATCGTCATGACCGGCGTGGAGAAAAGCGCGGCCGCTCTGGCCGGGGATGAAATCATCCATACGCCCGTCGCGCGCGAGGCCTGTCCCTTCAACCTGGCCCCCACCGCCAGCACTACCGCCGCCCTGGCAGTGGGCGACGCTCTCGCGATCGTGCTTTTGGAAGCGCGCGGATTCAAAAAGGAGGATTACGCCAAACTGCATCCCGGCGGGGCGATCGGCCGCACCCTGCTCCTGAAAGTTGCCGATATCATGCGCCAGGGCGACCGGCTTGCCAGCGTGCCCGTCAACGCCAAAGTCAAGGACGCCATCCTGGCAATGACCAGCGCGCGGTCCGGCTCGGTGGGTGTTGTCAACAAGATGGGCAGAATCGCCGGTATTTTCACCGACGGCGATTTGCGCCGGATGATCTCCCGGAAACGCAATATCCCCGAATGGCCGGTCCGGTCGGTCATGACGCCGCACCCCGTTACCATCCGGGAAAACGCGCTCGCGATTGACGCGCTGAAAATATATGAAGAGCGCGATATAGACGATCTGCTGGTAATTGACTCCGCCCAACGGCTGGTGGGCATGGTGGATATTCAGGACCTGCCCAAGTTCAAGATACTTTAAGGCATGGGAATTCCAATCTTGCCGCAAAAAACACAAAATTAAGGAAGGAGCCGAACCCCTGTTCGGCGATGTGCCGTTCGGGATCGCCGCATGGGGATGCGGCGCCTTCCATGATTAAATATTAACCTGAATCAAGCTCAAGAAAGTCGGTTTAAACCCTTCCCCGCGAATCATCATTTCCGCGGACGAAAGAAATGCCAGTAAAAGGTAATCGCGCCGGCCGCCAGGACAACCAGCGGAATAACCAGTAGAAGACCGCGCCGGGCGCGCGGCGTTTCCTTTTCGGGCGGCGGCGGCTCATCCGGCAAAGGCGCGGCGCGCGGCGCAAACGACCGTTTTTGAGCCATGATCGCAAATCCCCTGGCCAGCAATTCCGCCGCCGTTTTATCGCGGGTTATTCTGGACTTGCTCCCGAGAACAACCGCTATTATGCGTTCATCGCCGCGTTTGGCCGTGGCCGCGATGGAATAGCCGGCCTTGCGGAAATAGCCGGTCTTCAGCCCGTCGCAACCGGGGAATGAAGCCAAAAGCCGGTTGTGATTGCGCATGATGAATTGATCGTTGCGGAATCCGTGTTCGCGGCACGCAGTGTAACGGAGACAGTCGGAATGCTTGAGCAGTTCCCTGGAAAGGCGGGCGATATCGCGCGCGGTGGTTGTATCGGGGAGTTGGGCGCCATCCGGCGGCAGACCGTGGACCGAATAAAATACGGTTGATTTCATGCCCAGCGCCAGGGCGCGTTGATTCATGAGCGCGACAAATCCTTCCTTGCTGCCCGCGGTCCGAACCGCCAGCGCGGTGGCCGCGTCATTGGCCGATTGCACCATGAGCGCGTAAAGCAATTCATCCACCGTGAAAACCTCGTTTTCTTTCAGATAAACCTGGGATCCGCCGATTTTAGCCGCTTCGGCCGATATGATTACTTTGTCGTCAAGGCGCAGGGCGCCCGCTTGGACATGCTCCAGAACAACCAGCAAATTCATGAGCTTCAAAACGCTGGCCAGGCAGCCTTTTTCGTCGGCATGGTCCGCGACCAGCACCTGGCCGCTGCCGGCGTCAATCACGATTGCGCCCAGATAGGGATCGGCCGCCCTTGATTCCATGGCGGCCGGGGAGGGGGAGGTTAGGGTAAGAATCCAGGCGAGGCCGCCAAGGAATGAAATGATTTTAATCTTCAATTATCCGCTCCTTTCCATTATAATTAATCGGTTTCAAAGCTAAGACGGCCTTGCCGTCTAGTCAAGCAGAAAAGACAAGCAAAGGGGGATGCGATGCCTATTCGGGAATACCAGGCCGGCGATCCGGCCGGGGGATGCGCCTTCTGCCGGAACGGTTTTGAGCGGTTTGAGCGCGGGAGCGGCCCGGTTGTCTTAAAATGCCCGCAATGCGGTGCGAAAATTGTCCGCCTGATCTCCGCTCCAAACGTCGGCGCTTCGCAGTCAAACGCCGACGCGCGGGCGAAACAGGCTGGATTTCACAAGCTCAAAAAAATCAGCCGCGGCGAATACGAAAAAATTTATTAAGGTTATGGCGAAGACCTCTATGTTTATTCCGCCGCGGAATAAAAAAAACCTGCTTTCTCTGTGTTCTCTGGGCGCTCTGTGAGAATATGCATATTGCTTGTCTTTGTAATTTTCTTGTTTTTTGTCGTTATAATTAACTTTATCAGAGCGTATTCCCGTCTTGACATGCCGGGATGGGCCTGTTAAAAAAACAAACATGGGTAAAATCAAGAGCGACAGTTTCTGGTACGCGGTCAATAACACCGAAGTGGTCGTTATGCCGAAAAATCATTTGGAAACTTTCGGCGCAACCCGCCTCCATTACCACATAGTCAGCGAGTTGATGGATACGGTGAACCGCATCCGCATCCGCGAAGGCGCCATCCAGTCGCAACGGCCGCAGATTATCACCCCGACTTATTATGCCAGCGAAATGCTGGAGGGCTTCGGCAGCGAGGCCAACCAGTACATTGACTGGCTCAAGGAGCACGCCAAGGATTTGCGCATACTGCAATACGGCTTCAAGATCCAGAAGACGGAAACCAGCGAACAGATTGTTTCCGGCAACGTGAAGGAAATAATTGAGCAGGTTAAAAAACGGCTTGCCGGAAAAAACGACCCGATGGCCGCTCTTATTCACGGCGTGGACGATCCGTGGGACGTCTGTTTGTTGAAATTCATGGTGGACGTCATCCGCAGCTCGGCCCCGCATAATTTCAACGAATTGGGGCGCAGCCGCCTCCTGGAAAACATCAACGGAACCCCGCGCGCCGTTCGCGATGAGATAGAGCGCGGCTTTCTCATCGCCAGCCGCGATAAATCCATGATCTCCCCCCTCGGAAACAAACTTCACAAGTTCGGGTTGTTTGAAGAATACGAGGATCGCTTTTTCGCCCTCTTCGGAAAAAAACACTGACCCTGCCCACGCATTCGCTGCGGGCGGCTGCGGCAAGGCCTCTTTCCTTAAAAGGATTTCACGGGATACGTCTGCCCCAAAGCGGACCATACCCGCGGCTCAATGTTATTGATGCCGTCTTGCCGATGCGGCGCGAAATAATCCGCGGCGCGCATATATTTCATACCCACATCATCCTTACCCAGCATTATTTTCTTGCTTTTCATCACGGTTTTTGACATTTCCGGCGCTAAAACTCCAGCGGCCGCCCCGCCCACGATCAGGCTGAAAAGGCCGGCTATACCCCGGTCTTTCTCGGATGTTCCCCGCGTATTCTGATGACTCTTTTTTTTTCCGCGCGGAGGATCGCCATGTCAAAAGGTTTCCCATCGCGGGAGGAATAATCCTTCAAGCGCGCCGCTTCGCGGAATCCCTCCTTTTTTAAAAGATTGATCTTTTTGCTGTCCGATCCGGGGCAGTATAACCGATCACCCTTATGCCATATTTATGACATATCTCCGCCAGTTTTGCCGTTCTTTCCATTTCGGGCTTTTCAAAGTCAATTCCCATCCCCTTAAAATAGTGGGTGACGGCGATATTAACGCCCAGGTCAGCCATCATTTTCACGGTGTTTTTGTCATGAATCCTTTGATACCAGTCTTCCAGCCATTCGGATCCGTTCGGCGCGTATTGCAACCCCGAACGGCGGTAATGATCAATGGGTTCCCAGCACCACCATGCCCACCGGGCGTTGCCCGGCAACGCCCATTGCGGAGTCGGCAATATCTTGTTCATATTTGCTTATTTCTTTCCTTAATTGAGCTTGCATTCCCAGAGATACCCGGCGCGATGCGCGGTGTCCGTCTCGCCCAGCATGATGGTGTCCGGTTCCGTAAAACACATGTCATGCCCGATGAACAGCGGCTCTCCGGTCAACGAATCAACAATACGGCCGAACGTTTCAAACGCATTCCGTTGCGTGTCATAAGCAAAAAGGTGGCAATTGCCGAGAAAACCGGCGATGCCGTACAAACGCCCGTCCGGCCCTTTTTCAAGGGCGGCCAGGCGGGTATGCTTTGTGGGTTTGCCCAATTCCGTTACCGCGCCGGTAAGGGGATCAAGCCGGTCAAGGTTGCCGAAAGCCTCGCCGATATAAAGATACCCGTCGCCGCCATTGACCATGGAATCAACGGGGCCTGCCCCCGGATACATGAGATTACAGGACTCTTTAGTCTTGGGAAGAGCATGCCTGTAATAGTGAATTTCATCCTTGTCAGGATCATAACGAAATAGGTTGTCCGTCCCGCATAAGATGCAGGGAACGATGTATCTTGATTTCAAACTTTTCGCTCACCCTGCCGTAACCAAGCCCGCGAAAACGTGCCGCCGCCGGATCAAATTCATACATAGGGCTTGTCCCAAACAATGTTTTTCCAGAACTTCCACAAAATAGTCGGCAACAAATTGCCATATCGCCGCATTTTTGATCAGGCTTGACGCCTTGACAACCGGCATGGCTTCGGCTTGTGTCATTAAGTTTGCGTAATTACACTTATACAAAAAACATTAGCTGACAAACTGTGAAAATCAAGGCAAATAGAATTTGCATGTCGGCCGATGGAGATAACTGCCCGCTTTTTCGCCCCAACCCGGAAGTGATATGCCCCCCCCCCCCGGCCCGGCCGCGTCCGCCGAAGGGACCTATTGACATAAACCGCAAAGCTATTATTGTCCCCCCTCTGAAGGAAAAAAATGCAGCTTACAATCAACGACGTTGCGCGGTTTCTAAATATCTCCGAAAAAACGCTTTACCGGATGATACGGCACGGCGAAATTCCGGCCCGCAAGGTCCATGACCAATACCGTTTCAACCGGACCGAATTGCTGGAATGGGCCATTAAGCATCATAAGGCCATTTCCCGTGAATTTGTCAAAAACGACGAAAAAGCGGCATCCGCCGCGCGCATGCCCCTGCTTTCGGAAGCCCTGAAATCAGGCGGTGTTTTTTACGGTTTGGAAGGGACGGATAAAAAATCCGCCTTGCGCTCGCTGGTCGCCGCCCTGCGGCTGCCCCATGGCGCCGACCGCGAACTGCTTCTTAAAATGCTCCTGGCGCGCGAGGAAATGGCCTCCACGTCCATCGGGGAAGGAATCGCCGTGCCGCACGCGCGCAATCCGCTCGTCTTGCAAGTCGCGGAGCCGCAGGTTACCATCGGCTTTCTGCAGACTCCGGTTGATTTTCAGGCGCTTGACGGCAAACCGGTTTTCGCGTTGTTTTCCATAATCACGCCCGCGGTCCGGATGCATCTGCATTTCCTCTCGCGCCTGGCGTTCGCCCTTCAGGACAATGGCTTCCGCGAGCTTATCATGCGGCAGGCCGAGAGCGCTCAAATCATATGCGGCCTGGCCAGGGTGGAAGCATCCTTCGCGCCGGCCACAGGCAAAACATGATGATGAACGCATTTCTTGCTTATCTCCTGCTCATGATCACCGGCGGCATTATATCCGCCTTCACCGGCCGCCGCCGAAAGTTATCCGCCTTCAGCGGCGCGGCCGGCCTTATCCTCGGCTCGCTCGGCGCGTTGACCGTGGCGATACGGCCGTTGATAAACGGCCGCGCGCTGGCGCTGCGGCCGGCCTGGCCCCTGCCGCTGGGTTCGTTTGCGGTTGAGATTGACTCGCTCTCCGGCTTTTTTCTCTGTGTGATTTTTTCCATGACAATCCTTTGCGCTTTATACGGGTGGGGTTACAATGCGGCTACCGGAAAGAATCCCGGCGACCGTTCCGCCTGGCTCTGGCTCAGCCTGCTGGCGGCCGGCATGGCGCTCGTCGTGGTTGCGCGGAACGCCGTTTTATTCCTGCTGGCATGGGAGCTCATGTCGCTCTCCTCTTTTTTCCTGGTTGCCTTTGAAAACGGCCGGGAAAAAGTGCGGCGCGCCGCCTGGACCTATCTGGTGGCCACCCATCTCGGCACGGCGTTTCTGCTGGCCATGTTTGTTCTCATGGGCGCCGCCGCCGGTTCGTTTGATTTTGCCGCTTTTGCCGCAATCCAGGGTAAAAACGCCGCTTTTCTCAACTTGCTTTTCATTTTGGCGCTGATCGGATTCGGCACGAAGGCCGGGTTCTATCCCCTGCATGTCTGGCTGCCGGAAGCTCATCCCGCGGCCCCGAGCCATGTGTCGGCCTTAATGTCGGGGGTAATGATAAAAACCGGCATTTACGCCATGATCCGGTTCGTTGCCATTTCCGGGCCGCCGCCGGCCTGGTGGGGCTGGCTGCTCGTGTTAACCGGAGCGGTTTCAGGCATACTCGGCGTTGTATTCGCGCTCGCCCAGCACGATTTAAAGCGGCTGCTGGCCTATCACAGCGTTGAAAATATCGGCATCATCGCCCTGGGATTCGGACTGGGACTAATCGGCTGGAGCTGCGGCAGCCGTTTCATAATGCTGGCCGGGTTTGCCGGAAGCCTGCTGCACGTCGCCAATCACGCGATTTTCAAAGGCCTGCTTTTCCTGTCGGCCGGCTCCGTTCTGCATGCGGTCAATTGCCGCAACATGGAAAAAATGGGCGGTCTCTTGAAAGTTATGCCGGTAACCGGCGCGGCTTTTCTGGCCGGTTCCGCCGCAATATCCGGTCTGCCGCCCCTGAACGGGTTTGTCAGCGAATTTCTTATTTATACGGCGGCATTATTATGCGTCCTGCACAACCAAACCGGCGTGCTCATCCCCGGCATAGCCGTAATCGGCTCGCTGGCTTTAATCGGCGGGCTGGCGGCGGCTTGTTTTGCAAAGGCATGCGGGGTGGTCTTTCTCGGAGAACCGCGCAGCCCGGAAATGCAAAACGCTCATGAATGCGGCCTGGCCATGCGGCTGCCCATGCTCATTCTCTCCGCGGCCTGTCTGGTTATGGCTCTCGCGGCGCCGTTTCTCGTGCCGGCGCTCTGCGCGGCAACGGGAAACATCGCCGGAATACCGGTGAATCCAAACGGCGGCGCCGCGCTTATGCTGAAAACGGTTACGTTTTGGATCAGCGCGGCTTCTTTGCTGTTAATTTTCCTATTGCTTCTGCTGGCCATTTTAAGAATTTGTCTGTTTCGCGGCCGCTCAACGGCAAAGACGGGTACCTGGGACTGCGGTTTTGCGCAACCTTCCCCCCGAATGCAATACACCGCCTCGTCATTCGCCCAGCCGATTACCAATATGTTCCGCCGCGCGCTGGATATCAAAACCAGCGGCATTCTGCCCGAAGAATTTTTTCCCGGAAACGCCTCGTTCAGCGCCCATGCCGACGACACGGCGCACCGTTATTTATTCGCCCCTGTTTTCCGGGCCGTTGACCGGGCTCTGGCCTGTCTGCGCTGGATCCAGGAAGGCCGGGTTCAGATATATGTGCTTTATATCAACGTGATTCTTTTGATTTTGCTGCTTTTCGCGTTATAGGAATAACTGATGAAACTGGAAAGCGTCTGCGGATACGTTCTGGCCCTGATTGCGGCGCCGATTCTGCTCGGGGTGATAAATCGCGTCAAGGCTTTCTTCGCCGGCCGGCGGGGGCCGCCGGTTTTGCAGGCTTACCATGACCTTTTCAAGCTCCTGCGGAAAAGCGCGGTTTACAGCGGCGCCACCGGTTACGTATTCAAAGCCGGTCCGCTGGTTGGTTTGGCCGCAGTCATGCTGGCGCTGACCTTCATGCCGTTTGGAGGGATCGGCTCCATTTTTTCATTCAACGGCGATTTTCTGCTCGTGGCTTATCTCCTCGGCGTCATGCGTTTCGGCACGGTTCTTGCCGCGCTGGATACCGGCTCTAGCTTTGAAGGCATGGGCGCCAGCCGCGAAGTACAGTTTGCCGCGCTAGCCGAACCGGCGCTTTTGCTCGGCATGGCGGTGATCATCCGCATGACCGGACAGCTCGCGCTGGCCGATGGCCTGCAGTCATTCTCATTCGGCCTGACGGCGGCCTCAAGCCCGATAATCATTCTCCTGCTGATGGCCTGGTTCATAGTCTTCCTCGTTGAAAACGCCCGCATCCCTTTTGACGATCCCAACACCCATCTGGAATTGACCATGATTCATGAGGTTATGGCGCTGGACCACGGCGGCCCCGATTTGGCGTTCATCCTCTACGGAGCGGCCCTCAAGATGTGGCTGATCGGCGCTCTGCTGGTCAACCTGCTTATCCCCGCTCACACCGGCAATCCGCTCCTTGACCTGGGCATGTTCGGCGCCGGCATGTTGCTGCTGGCAGCGGCCGTCGGAATAATTGAGTCAACCAAAGCGCGCCTGCGGCTTCTGCGCGCGCCGCAGCTGCTCATCGCGGCCTGCGCCTTTTCAATTCTCGCGCTCGTTCTCGTGCTGAGGTGACAATGCAAGGCATGACCGAAAACATTATGGCGGTGCTCATCCTGATCAACCTCGCCCTGACGGCGAGCAGCCGTCTGGGGGGCTGCATAAATCTGGTTGCCGTGCAAGGCATCGCGATCGGACTTCTGCCTCTCTTTGCCCAGGAAGGATTGACTTTGCGGGGATTCCTGCTGGCCGCCTTTGTGGTCATTCTGAAAGGCATTGTTTTCCCGCGCCTTCTGATCAATACCGTTCGCGACGCCGCCGTCCGGCGGGAGGTGGAGCCGTTTGTGGGCTATGGATTTTCGCTCATGATCGGCACCGCCCTGACCGTAATTGCCTTCTGGCTGGGAACCAAACTGCCCCTTTCTTTGTCCCCAAGCGGCATGAGCCTTGTCCTGCCCGGCGCAATCGGGACAATTTTCACCGGACTTTTCATGATTGTAAGCCGCCGAAAAGCGGTAACGCAGGTCCTGGGGTACCTGGTAATGGAAAACGGAATTGCCGCCTTCGGATTGGCGGTTGTTTCGGAAATACCCCTTTTGATAGAACTCGGCATACTCCTGGACACTTTCGTGGCGATATTTGTCATGGCGATCATGATTTATCATATCAGCCGCGAGTTTGAGCATATTGACGTTGATCAATTGAGCGCCTTGAAAGGCTGATGTAATGAGCTTGTTTGAAAATGCGATCTGGCTGCTGGCGGTTCTGCCTGTTTTCAGCGGAATGATCAGCCTCCTGATGCCCTCGCCGCGGCGGGTCCTGGCTTCAATCGCCGCCGGCATGCTGGTTATCACCGGCATTGATTTATGGGTTGTCGCCCGCGTTTTCCTGAAAGGAACAATATCCTCAAACAACGCCTGGTTCCGGCTTGACGCGCTTTCGGCCTATCACCTCGCGGTAATGATGATAGTCTTTCTGATGAGCTCGTTTTACGCCTGTTCCTACTTCCGCAATGAACCGGCCGCATTGCGTCTGAATCATTTTCTGGCGCGGAAATTCTCGGCGATCTGGCACGGCGCCCTGGCCGCCATGACCCTGGTGCTGATTTCAAACAACATCGGCGTCATGTGGGTCGGGGTGGAAGCCACGACCCTCCTGACGGCCTTCCTGATATGCCTGCATATATCCGCCGTCTCGCTTGAGGCAACCTGGAAATATCTGATCGTATGTTCCGTCGGCGTGGCTTTCGCCTTCATGGGGGTGCTTCTCCTCGCCGCTTCAACCGGAAACCTTGCGGCCGGCTCAACCATTTTGCAGTGGACGCATCTGCAGTCCATATCCGCAACGCTGGACCCGCGCCTGGTAAAACTCTCCTTCATATTCCTGCTCGTCGGATACGGGACCAAGGCCGGACTGGCGCCGATGCACAGCTGGCTGCCCGATGCCCACAGCCAGGCCCCGGCGCCGGTTTCAGCGATATTTTCCGGCTTTATGCTTAACATGGCCCTCTACTGCATCATGCGCCATCTGCCGATCGCCGCCCGGGCGCAGGGCAACTCGCTCTGGGCGAACAATCTCCTTGTTTTTTTCGGGCTCGCCTCCATTCTGATTGCGGCGGTTTTCATCCTTTCCCAGCACGATTTAAAGCGGCTGCTGGCCTACCACAGCGTTGAACACATCGGCATCATCGCGCTCGGGCTCGGCCTGGGGCCGCTGGGCGTCTTTGCCGCGCTCTTCCACACGCTGAACCATTCCCTCTGCAAGACGCTCGGCTTTTTCAGCGCCGGCCGCATCGGCCAGATCTACGGCTCGCACGACATGCGCTCCATCAAGGGCACCCTGCGGGTTGATCCGCTCTGGGGCGGCGGACTGTTCGGAAGCCTGCTCGCCCTCATCGGCGTGGCGCCGTTCGCCGTTTTCATGAGCGAGCTTATCATTCTCAAGGCCGCCGCGGACGCGCGGCAATATTATGCCATCATTCTGTTCCTGGCCGGGGCCGGCATTGTGTTTGTGGGCGCCCTGCGGCACGCCATTGACATGGCCTGGGGCAATAAACCGGAGGGGGTTGCCGCACCCTCCAGCCGTTTGATTGAGCGGCTGATCGTTATCCTGCCCCTGGCCGCCCTGCTGTTGATCGGGGTCTGGATGCCCGCTTGTTTCCGGAACGCCCTGGAGCTGGCCGCCGCCATAGTAACCGGAGGCCGGCCATGAACGAAAAATCATTTCTTCCGCTCGTCCACGGCGAAAGCGTTCAACGCGCGGCCATACCCAGGCTGACCGTGCCCTCTTTCCGGGCGGCGGTCATTGAAGCCGTCAGCCGCGGCAACCGGATTGCGGCCTTTTTCGGCCATCCCGCGGAAAACAACCTTGTGGAATTGATCGCGGTGCTGGCGGACGACGCGCGCGGCGCCCTGGCAACAACCTCCGCGCTGGCCGCCGAAACTTATCCCGCGCTTACCCCGGATTGTCCGCAAGCGCACTGGTTTGAACGGGAGATCGCGGAACAATGGGCCATCACGCCGACCGGCCATCCCTGGCTGAAACCGATTCGCTTTCATGCCCCTTATTCCGCCGGACGCAAGCCCTGCTTCCCGTTGGCCGGGCCGGGTCTGGCGGATTACTTTCAAGTGGAAGGCGAAGAGGTCCATGAGGTCGCCGTCGGGCCGGTTCACGCCGGTATTATTGAGCCCGGTCATTTCCGTTTCCAATGCCACGGCGAAAATGTTCTCCATCTTGAAATTGAGCTCGGTTACCAGCACCGCGGCATTGAAAGGCGGCTCCGGAAGGCTCCGGACAAAAAAACCATTCATTACATTGAAACCGCCGCCGGCGACAGCACCGTCGCCCATGCCACGGCCTATTGTAATGTTCTGGAATCCTTGAGTTCCGCGCGTCTGACCGCCGCCGTCCAGATCGTGCGCGCCATCGCCCTTGAATTGGAACGCCTGGCAAACCACGCCGGCGATCTCGGAGCCATGGCCGGCGATGTGGGATTCCTGCCGACCGCCGCCTATTGCGGCCGGATCCGGGGCGACTGGCTCAATATGACCGCCATGCTCTGCGGCAACCGCTTCGGCCGCGGTTTAATCCGCCCGGGCGGCGCGGACTATGCCCTGGGGGATGCCGTCATAACGGAACTGAAATCAAAACTTGACGCCGCCGAACGCGACACGGCCGGCGCGGTTGAACTGCTGTGGCAGAGCGGATCGGTCATGGCCCGCTTTGAAGAAACCGGCGTCTTGAACGCCCACGAGGCCGCGGCCCTCGGCCTGGTGGGGCCGCCCGCCCGCGCTTGCGGCATAACGCGCGACGTCCGCCAGGATTTTCCTTCCGGGATTTTCCGCTACGCGCAAATACCGGTTTCCACCTGGCAGAGCGGGGACGTGTTTGCGCGCGCCTTCGTGCGCTGGCTGGAAATTCAACGTTCCATCGCCTTCATCCGCGAACAACTGCCGATGCTCGGTGGCGGCGTCAAAAACAGCGCGGTCATGGCTCCTCTCCGGCCTGACGCCATAACCGCGGCCCTCGTTGAAGGCTGGCGCGGGGAAATCTGCCACGTGGCCCTCACGGATTCAGAGGGATGTTTTGAGCATTATAAAATCGTAGACCCCTCGTTCCATAATTGGTTCGGGCTGGCCCTCGCCATGCGCCGGGAACAGATTTCCGACTTCCCGCTGTGCAATAAAAGCTTCAATCTTTCTTATTGCGGACATGATTTGTAAAGGAACGCGCCATGTGGAACATTTTCAAGGCAAGGACAAGGCAAAAATACAGAACCTATGACTATCCCCGCCTGGAGCCGGTTTTGCCGGAAATGTTCCGCGGCAGACCGGTTTTGGACGGGCAACCGTTGAAGGATGCCGGCCGGGTTGTGCAATCCTGCCCGACCGGAGCGCTGTCCGCCGGAAAAGACAAAACGCCGCGGCTGGACATGGGACTCTGTATTTTCTGCGGGCAATGCGAGAAAGCATGTTCGGGCCAGGGAATTAAATTCTCGCGCGAACATTCGCTCGCCGCGCGGCGGCGCGCAGACCTGGTTCTGGCCGGGAAAGAGCAGAAGCTGGCGGATGCGCTTGAAAAAAACACCCTGAGATTGTTCGGCCGTTCGCTCAAACTCCGCCAGGTAAGCGCGGGCGGATGCAACGCCTGCGAGGCTGACGTCAACGTGTTGAATACGCCCGCCTTTGACCTGGGCCGCTTCGGCATCCAGTTCGTCGCCTCGCCCCGCCATGCCGACGGATTGCTGATCACGGGCCCGGTTACCAAAAACATGGAACTCGCCCTCCAGAAGACTTACGCCGCAGTTCCCGAGCCGAAAATTGTAATCGCCGCGGGAGCCTGCGCGATTTCAGGCGGGATATTTGCCGGCCATAAGGAAACATGCCGCGGCGCCGACAGTCTGCTCAAAACGGATTTGCTCATCCCCGGCTGCCCGCCCCACCCCTGGACAATCATGGACGGGCTTTTGCGGCTGCTTGGGAAGCTATAACCCCGCCGAGCCGCGCGGAACAACTTTTGACGGTCAACAGCCCGGGCGGGAATGACCATTCGCTCCCGCCAAAAGCGGCAACCGTATTTAATAGACGTAGGAGCCGCATCCCCATGCGGCGATTCCGGACGAACCGCATCCCCATGCGGCGATTCCAAACACCAGATGCATCGCCGAACAGGGGTTCGGCTCCTACCCACGATTTTGCGCTCTTTTGCGGCAAGTTTGAAATTCCTATGCATTAAATTAAGCGCAATTCGCGGGAGCATATTTTGATTGAAGTTTGCCTGAATCATTATAGTCTTGTAACCATTTACAAAAGAGCATTATGACATCGCGCAAAAGAACGAACTTAACAACGAGGAGAACAAAATCGTGAAAGTCATTCGTCTGGGAGTGGCGGGGTATGGACATCGGATAAGCTCTTTTATCGGGGCCGTGTTGCGCAAGGCTGAGCCGGCGGCGTTTCAGGCGGAAATCCGCGTGGCCGGCATTGTTGATCCGGACGAGGCCGGCGCCCGCGCGCGGCTTGATGAATGCGACCGCAAAGATGTTGTTTTTTATAAAAGCCTTGATGAAATGGCGCGCCGCGCCAGGCTGGACGGCTTGCTGATCGGCACGCGGTGCAATTTGCATGCGTTTTACGCAATCCAGGCCGCCCGATACGATATTCCGGTTTTTCTTGAAAAACCGGTGGCCGTCAGCATGCGCCAGGCCCTTGATCTTGAGAATGCTTACTCGCGCGCGAAATCTCCGCCGGTGGCGGTCAGTTTCCCGCTGCGCGTCTCGCCCTTGTGCGTTCAGGCGCGCCGGCTGATCAGGGATGGCGCCGTCGGTTCGGCGGAGCACATTGCCGCCGGCCGGGAAAAGAGTCTGGCCGGTTTTATAAAAAACGTCAGGCCAGCCGCAAAGAGACGGGGATGCGCAAGAAATCTGAAGAACAAAAAACAGGATAAATTGGACAATATGAAGGGTAAAAAATGATCAAGATAGCCATCATTGGTTTAGATACAAGCCACAGCATTGAATTTCCAAGGCGTATGCAGGCGCCGGACTCTCCGAAAAACCAGCGTGTTTCGGGCATGAGGGCCGTTTCCTGTCTCAGGTTTGAAACCCCCTACCAGAACAAGGAAGGCCTGGACAAACGCCAGCGCCAGCTTGAGCAATGGGGCGTTAAAGTTACTGAAAATATTGATGAAGCCCTGGCAGGATGCGACGCCGTCATGTTGGAAATTAACGACGGCAGTTTTCACCTGGAATATTTCCGAAAGGTTGCCGCGCTCGGCAAGCCCGTTTTTCTGGATAAGCCCCTCGCCATGACGCTGGCCGACGGCCGGGCTATTCTTGAGCTGGCCAAAAAACACAACACGCGCGTCTGGTGCGGCTCCAGCATCCCGTTCTGCCCGCCGCTGGAAAAAGTCATAAAAAACTCGGGCAACGTTCAGCGCGCGCATGTCTTCGGAGCGCTCGGGCGCGCGCCGGCTGGCGATTCCCTTATTTGGTACGGCGTGCATTCGTTTGAAACGCTCCAGCGGATCATGGGACCGGGCGCCGCGCAAGTGCGCGCTTTTGAGTCGCCCGCGGCCATCGTTACGGCGGTGGAATTCAAGGACGGCCGCGAAGGCGTCGTTGAACTGACGCCGGGAACCTGGATTTACGGCGGTTTTGTCTGGGGAACGGCCAACGAACAGAAAAAGGCCCTCCCTTTCGTGCTGAACCCATCGTTCAGTTACCGCAATATTCTCCGGCTGATAAAAGCCTTTTTCCTCGGCGCAGAGCCGCCGGTGCGCATGGAAACCACCTTTGAGGGCCTGGCCATGATGTGCGCGGCCCGCAAAGCAGTTGAAACCGGAAGAGCGGCCGGAGTGGAAACGCTTTAAAGCATAGAATTCAATGCGTAAAACTTCAAAAACGAACCGCCAACCGCAAATTTCGGAGGGCGCCGCCGTCCTGGACGATTTGCTTAAAAGCATTGAAAGCGGAAAATTGTCCGCCGGACGCGCCGCCAGGCTCATCAGTCAAAAGTACGAGCGCGACCTCGGTTTTGCCAGAATTGACGTTGACCGCCATAAACGCTGCGGATTGCCGGAAGTGATTTACTGCCCCGGAAAAACAGGCCGCCAGATTGCCGAAATCATGGCCGCCATGCTCAAAACAGGGCAAAACATCCTGGCGACCAGGGCCGTGCCCGAACAGTATACGGTCGTGCGCAGAAAATGCCGGCGGGCCGTTTATCACGAGCAGGCCGGGATAATCACGCTGATCAGCAAGCGTCCCCCGGAAATTGCCGGAAAGATTGCGGTCATTTGCGCGGGCACTTCCGACATCCCCGTGGCGGAAGAGGCGGCGCTAACCGCCGAATTCATGGGCGCGCGGGTTGTGCGCATTTATGACGCCGGCGTGGCCGGCTTACATCGCCTTGTCAAACATTTGCCGGTTTTGCGGGAAACGCGCGCCCTGGTGGTCGCGGCCGGCATGGAAGGCGCCCTGCCTTCCGTGGTCGGCGGTTTGATTAACCGCCCGATCATTGCCGTCCCGACCAGCGTCGGCTACGGCGCCAACCTGAAAGGATTTTCCGCCCTGCTGGCCATGCTTAACTCCTGTGTCCCGGGGATCACCGTCGTCAATATTGACAACGGATTCAGCGCGGGCGTGGCGGCCGCGATGATCGCCGGGGAAAGCGCAAAACGATGAAGGCCCGGCGGAATAAAATTATTTGTTTTGACAGCGTGGGCGGGGCCAGCGGCGATATGATCCTGGCCTGCCTCCTGGACCTGGGCGCCGACTTGCAGGCAATCCGGGCCGGACTGAAAACAATGGTCAAGGACCGCTTTGACATTAAACCCCGGCCAGTCCGGCAAAACGGCCTGCGGGGCACGCGCGTCAAGGTTGATATTTACCGGCACGGCAGGCACGGCCATGAGCATCAGCATCGCAATCTGAATGATATTGAAAAGCTCATTGACAAAAGCCGGCTTTCACCCCGCGTTAAAGAACAGGCGCGCGGCGTGTTCCGCCGGCTGGCGCGGGCCGAGGCCAAAGCGCACGGCGCGCGGCTTTCGGAAATCCATTTTCATGAAGTCGGCGCCCTGGATTCAATCGTTGATATTGTCGGCTCCTGTATCGCGCTTGAACAGCTCGGCGCCGACCAAGTGGCGCTCGGCCGCCTGCCGCTTGGATGCGGAACGATAAAATGCGCGCACGGCATTCTGCCCTCGCCCGCCCCGGCCACGGTGGAATTGCTGAAGGGGTTCGCGGTTGAGCAGACGGAGGAACCCTTTGAATTGGTTACGCCGACCGGCGCCGCCCTTCTGACAAGCTGGAAAAATATAGACCGGGCGCCGGCCGGGGCAACAATATTGCGCGCCGGCGGCGGGTTCGGGCATTTTCAACTCAACAACCGCCCCAATCTCCTGAGGGCGGTTTTGCTGGAAACCGGCAATTTGAAAGAGGCGGGGCCGCATAAGCTGGGCGGCCGAAATAATGCCGGAAAAACGGCGGGAGAGGGCCGTTCCGCTCTATCCACGGAAGCCGGCCATGAAAAATGCCTCGTGCTGGAATGCAATTTGGATGATATGTCGCCGGAACTTACCGGCCATCTTTTCAACCGGCTCCTGGAGCGGGGCGCCCTGGATGTCTTCATTACTCCGGTTCAGATGAAAAAAAACCGGCCCGGCGCGATGCTGACCGTTCTCTGCGCCGGAGAGCAGAGGAACGAAATGCTGGACATTATCTTTCGTGAAAGTACGACATTCGGCGTGCGGGAATATGATGTCCGGCGGACGGTTCTGCCGCGGTGTTCAGAGACAGTCAAAACGCCCTACGGCAAAGTGCGCGTGAAAATCGGATCATGGCGGGGCCGAAGAATCACCCGCGCGCCGGAATACGATGACTGCCGCAAGCTGGCGGCAAAAACCGGCGCGCCCCTGCGCAAAATTTATGAAGCGGCCGCGGGACGCTTCACTTTGAATTCCGGCGCCCGGGGTATGAAATTTCCCCATGAAACACAAATTCCGCCGGCCCCGAAAGCGTGATGCCTTCCATGTCTTCCCCGCTTCGCCTGAAATCAACCTGCAACGCGTCGCCGTGCCGGCATATTACCCGCACCGGCGGTTTGACCTTATTGTTCAGAGCGGCAACGACCGCGCAGGCCGTGATGCCGGTGCCGCAGGCGGGGGTCTCCGCCTCAACGCCCCTTTCGTAAGTTCGCACGCGCAACGAGCGTTTGCCGGTAATCTGCATGAAATCAATGTTCGCCCCATGCGGGGCGAAATCCCTGTGCCGGCGCAGGAGAGGCCCCCAGCGTTCCAAATCAACGTTTTCAATGTTTTTTGTTTCCACGACAACGTGCGGCACGCCCGTATTGACAAAGCTGCAAATGACGGCCCGGCGGCCGGCACGCACCGGAAAATTCAGCCGGATTCCGGAAGCGGGCGGCATGGCAACCTGCGCGCCTTTTTTAACCACGGTGGCTTTCAGGATGCCGGCCTCGGTCTGGATGGTCATCGTTTTGCGCGCGATTCCAAGATCGCAGGCAGCCCGCGCCGCACAGCGGGCGCCGTTTCCGCACATGCCGGCCTCGGAACCGTCCGGATTAAAAAACCGCATGCAAAAAGAAGCCTCTTCCGAGGTTTGCAACAGAATCAGGCCTTCGGCCCCGATCCCGTCATGGGAAGAACAGATATGCCGGATCCAGCGGCGGTCCGCGGCCGGAAAACTTCCGGCGCGGTCGTCAACGAGAATGAAATCATTGCCGGCGCCGTGCATTTTCCGGAATTTGATTTTCATCGGACAAAAAAAAAGGCCGGGTAAGTTTTCCCCCGGCCTTTTTTTAAACTTGCTTGAAAATATGCTTTATAAAATCGCTTCTTTGGCGGCTTTCGCGACCCTGAACTTGACGACTTTCTTGGCCGGGATATCAATAATTTCACCAGTGGCGGGATTGCGGCCTTTGCGGGCTTTGCGATTGACCAAAACCAATTTGCCAAGTCCGGGAATCGGGAAGCCGTTTACCGCGCCTTTATAGGCCATGGCGACAAGCGCGTCCAGGGCGGCTACGGCTTGTTTCTTGCTGATCTCCGCTTTTTCAGCAATACCCTTGATAATATCGCTTTTTGTCATGGACTTTGCCATTTGAACTCCTCCTCTGTTTATTGTTGTTTGCCAAGCGCATCAATGGATGACTTAAAAATCGTCAATATTGAAGTTTTGGCATTGTTCTGCGATAGAGAAAATCATATATTTATGCCTATTGCAAGCAAAAAAATCATTTTTTTACACAGCGGCACGGTTTATTCATGATGCCAGATGCTGACCATTGCCAAAATCGTTGTCGGGAACCTGTCCGTCAACTGTTACATCGTCCGGAACGGCGCGCTTGAGACGCTGATTGTTGATCCGGGCGCGGATGCCGGCGCAATCGCGAAAACCATCGCTCATTGCCGCCTGACGGTTAAAGGTTATTTGATAACCCACGGCCATACCGACCACGTCGGAGCCCTGGCGGCGCTTCAGGAACATATTCCGGCTCCCATCGCCATGCACGGCGCCGACCTCAAATGGGCATTCACGGAAAGCAACCAATTGCCGCCTTACTGTTCAGTTCCGCAAAAACCGGGACGGATTGAATGCCTCCTGAAGGGCGGCGAAATATTTGGGGGCATGAAATCCGCCGCGCTGGATCCGGCCGGACCAAAGGGCGGGCCGGCCGCCGCCGGACAAAGGGGTAGCCGCCCTTCATCAAGCGGAAAATTACAACTCCGGCATGCGGAAGATTTCTCCTTTCGCGTCATCCATACCCCGGGCCACTCTCCGGGGGGCGTCTGTTTTTATTTCCCGGATGACCACATTCTGTTTTCCGGCGATACCCTTTTCCGGGATAGCGTCGGCCGGACCGATTTGCCGGGGGGCAGCATGGAACAATTGGCCTCATCCCTGAAAATCATCGCCGCCCTGCCGCCGCAGACAAAAATTTATCCCGGCCATGGCCCGGAAACGACCATTGCCCGCGAACTGGAATCCAACCGCTTTCTGCGATAATCACAACCTTCCGATTTTTGTTCCGATGCTTGAAACGATCAACCACGGTTTTGGCAGGATTGGTGATCCGAACGGGCACTCCTTCGCGGATATGAGTTTCGGCTTCGATGGTAGGATGCGCAAAAAACTAAAAAAAGATCGGATGCAATGAAATGTTATGGACGCGTCCTCCGTCTCGCTGATTAACAAGCCCTATGTAACCCCTATAGTGCGTATGATTTCATTCAAGCTGGTTATCCCTTGAGCCATTTTATTAAGGCCGTCTTCCCACATGGAACGCATGCCGTTGCGAATTGATAATTCACGGATTTCACGGCAGCTGCTCTGGCGCGCCCGGAGTTTTTCAAAAATATCCGCATCCACGATCATAAGCTCATACAATCCCACCCGGCCGCGATATCCCGCCAGGCAAGACTCACAACCGGCGGGAGCTAACATTTTCTCCAGATCTATTTTATCTTTCCACGGCGCCAATATCTCCTGTTCATTGGCGGTCAACGCGGCCGGAGTCCGGCATTGAGGACATAGGCGGCGGGCCAACCGCTGAGCCATTACGCCGCGCAGAGAAGCTGCTAATAGATACGGTTCCACCCCCATATCCATGATGCGGATCACGGCACTGGAAGTATCGTTGGTATGCAATGTGCTGAAAACGAGATGTCCTGTAAGCGAGGACTGCACGGCAATCTGGGCGGTTTCAAAGTCGCGGATTTCGCCGACCAGAATAACATCGGGGTCCTGGCGCAAGATATGCCGCAGACCGTTGGCAAAGGTCAGACCAATCTTGGGCCGCACCTGTATCTGGTTAATATTCGGCAATTGATATTCAATCGGGTCTTCAATGGTAAGAATATTGGTGGTATTATAATCAAGCAATTGGATACTGCTGTAGAGCGTGGTTGTCTTGCCGGAACCGGTCGGACCACAGACAAGAATAATTCCGTTGGGCTGCCGGATCAGAGCTTGCCATTGTTTGAAAATATCATCCGACATGCCAAGTTCCGCCAGCGAGAGAAGTGTGGAATCGCGGTTGAGAATACGCAAAACGACCCGTTCGCCTTCGGCCACCGGCACCGAGGAAACCCGGATATCAATTTCCCGATCGCCAATCCGGATGCGCGTAACGCCATCCTGTGGAAGGCGTCGTTCGGAAATATCCATACGCGCCATGATTTTAAAACGGGAAATTAAGGCCGCCTCAACATCCTTTGGCGGTTTAGCCAGTTCATAGAGCAAGCCGTCAATCCGATAACGCACGCGCAGCCGGGATTCAAATGGTTCCACATGAATATCTGAGGCGCCTGATTTGACAGCTTCCAGCAGGATCAGGTTCACAAGCTGGATAACAGGAGAGCTTTCGGCCGTTTGCAGAAGATCCGCCACCTCGTCAGAAGCCGTCTTTTTCGGAATGGATAATCCCTTTTTATCGAGCTTACCCAGAAAAGAATGCGGCAACTCTTGTAAAGCGGTGTAAGTTTGTTGGATGGCATGAGTCACAACATCGGGTGGTGCCAGTACGGGATTGGGTTGAATACCAAGAAGAGAAGCCAGATGATTCAATCCGGCAACATCCTTGGGATTGGCCATTAATACGCGAATTTTTCCGTGATACAGGATCGGCAATATAAGGTGCGTCTCCGCCCATTCAAGCGGGAGTTCGGCCACCAGCTCGGGATTCAGCATTTCGGGCACAATCTCCGTAATCGTCTCCTGCGTGCCATCCGCGGCCAGCACTTCGCGTTCAGGGTCAGAAATGCGCGGCTCATCGGTGGAATTAGAGGACACCATGGCAATTATTCCTTCTTGCAAAATTACTGTAATACCTGATTTTTGATCCAGTCAAACCGTTCCGTATCTGATATGCAGAATATCTCGTCGGGTTGAATATTGAGATTCAAGTTATGCGAACCGACGGCAATATTAACGGCGCCCGTGTTTTTGAATATCTGATTGGTGGCGACCGGCTGTTCGCGGCGCAGAATGATCCCCGGCGATACGCGCGTCCAGTCGTTTTGAACCGGAAAACGATAACGCATAATAATACCTTTTTGGCCGCAACGCGGACAGACGCCGGAACCTTTACATACCGGGCAGACGCCAGAATTCTGACAGCAAAGACATTGGCCGGTGCCGCTGCAGGCAAGACAGCTTGTAATGACCACGCCTTTGCCGCCGCATTGGGGACAGTTTCTAACTCGGCCTTTACCGGCACAAACCGGACATTTACCACTGCCACCGCACTCAGTGCAATTAACGCGTCCCTTACCGCCGCATTGGGGACATTTTTGACCCAACTCCCGATTGGCCATACCGGTGCCTTTGCAAGCGGGACATTTGAGAATTTTATATCCCCAACAGATCTGACAGACGCCGCTGGCCCCGCAACGCCGGCACTGACAGGCAGTACATTTTTTAGAAAACGATCCTTTGCCCTGGCATTCCAAACAATATTTTTTTCCCTGGCACAGAGGACAACCCCCTTTTCCGTTGCAGGCCGGACAATGGCCGTTTTTGCAGTCAGGACAAATCTGATAGATTTCCAGAACTTGGCGCTGACCGTCTGGAATAACTTTTTGCCAAAACCGCGTCTGTTCTTCGTTGGTAGCAAGTAACGAATAAATCAGAGCCTGCGTCGCAGCGGCCTTGTCAAACCGGCCTTGCCGCAAATTGTTTTTATACTCGGAAAACAATTCCAAAGCCTTTGGCCAGCAATACGAATTATAAAACTCAAAAGCAATTACTGGAGCGGCATTACTGGCCGGAGCCGGCTCAGAATAAACCCGGGATACGGTACTAAACATCAAACTAATGCTGACAATTGTTGTAAGATATTTCATAACGCGTTGCCGTTTTGTTTTTTCATAGTCTTCGGTTCCAAAAGCTCAGCCAACGCCGGATAGCCATTGGCCCGGGCCAGGTCGGAGGGCGTCCGCCCGGCGCTATCCTTGAGATAAAGATTAGCTCCTCCGGCAATAAGCAAAACGGCCATCTCCTGATTACCGCTCGCCGCCGCCGCATGTAATGAGCTTTGCCCTTCCGTTGTCACCGCGTTTACGTTGATATTGGTCGCGCGGGACAAGAGAATTTCCACGATATTCTTTTTGCCCGCAGACACGGCCGCGTTCAACGGAATCAGCTTTGAATAATCACCTATATTGCCGTCTGCTCCTTTGTTTATCAGCCAGACCATTATTTCAGTCTGACCGCGTTCTACCGCCAAGCGCAATGGGGTCCAATGATAGGCCATCATAACGTTTAAATCCGCACCGCGGGCAGCCAATAATCCAGCCAATTCCAGATTGTTGCCGTCGGCGGCAATATGCAACGGCGTCCAGCCGAGGTCATCTTTAACATTTGGGTCGGCTCCGCGGTCAAGCAACTGTTGCACAAGTAAACATGATGTTTTTTTTGCGGCCTCCAACAACGGAAATCGGCTGGCCTTGTCTCCAAGCTTGACATCCGCGCCCCGTTCAATCAACAGGCCGGCAACCGCCTCGGAGCCGTTTACGATGGCCAGCAGAAGCGGCGTGGCATCTTGGCGTGTTTTTGCGTTGATTTCAACGCCTTTGGCCAATAAAAGATCGCAGACATCCCGCTGTCCATGGGCTGCCGCAAGATGTAGCGGGGTAGCCCATGTTGTTTTTTGCATGGCATGCGTGTTGGCACCCTTGGCGATGAGCAGCTCGGCAATCTCCTTGTAACCAAAAATCGCGGCGGTCTGAAGCGGCGTTTGATCGCCACGGTTGAACGTATCAGGCATGGCCCCTTTTTCCAATAGCGCCGCGACTGCATCCTTATGCCTCATACCGACGGCCAAATGTAATACCGAACAGCCATCAGACTGCGCGGCGTTGATGTCGGCGCCCTTGGCCAGCAACCGGCGCAGAGTTTCAGCGTGACCGTTCAGCGCCGCTTTATGCAACGGGGTTGCCTGACTCGCATCCCGGGCGTTAACATCCGCCCCGCGCGCCAACAAGATGTCAACAATTTCCGTCTGCCCTTGATAACTGGCCAAGTGTAAAGGAGTCAACCCATGGACCATATCTGCGGGCTGAATATCAGCTCCATGCGATAACAACAACCCGGAGATTTCCAAACGATTGAACATAATGGCCAAATGCAGCGGCGTCCAGCCGTCTGAGTTTTTAACGTTTACATTATTTTCCGGCAATGCCAGATTCGCTTTAACCTGGTTAAAGTTGCCGCGCGTAACGGCCTCAAACAGAGATAGGCAGACAACATCTTTGCCTCCTATTATGGAATAAGGCAACAGGGCTGAACGCCTGGTAATGACAAAAACCGCAATGGCAACAAAAGCCATAACAACCCCGATGATCAAAATCCGTTTAACATTGATCCGACGTTGGGAGGCGGGAATACGACCCGGCAATGATATGAGCGTATCCACGAATGGAACCCGGTGCGGTGCGGCGCGCGAGCTGGAAAAGGCTTTATCCAACCCGGATTTCCTTAACTCGCGCATAATTTTATGTTCGGCCTGCAGGATGCGCTGATGGAGTTCGTCTCGGGCGGCCGTGCTTTTGAATAAACCTTCCACCTCCGAAGCTTTCACTTTATAGTCCATCTCATCGTTCCACACTTCATCAGTTGGAAAAATATGGCCGTTATTGGCGGCATCCATCAATTCGTCGCTCGTAAATGGCCCGTGATCGTGCCCGCCTCTGGTAAAATACCAGAGTTCCTTTTCGTTTTGCGCTGTTGTCTCATTCATGGACAATTCTCGCTTCCGCTTTTCTGTTTACCTTCTTCCGCGCAGATTGTATTACAGGATTGAGTAACGACATGACAGCCGCAATGCATCAAATGCGGTTTTGCATGAGCGCATTGATTGCATTCTTGTTTTGACATCGCGTTTTTACAAACAACCATTGTTTTGACATGTTTTTGGCCGACCTCCGCGCAAGCGTCGCTCGGCACGCTGCAATTTATGCTTTTTACATGAGTAACAGCGTGACTACAGGCGTTACAATCTGATTTATTGCCAGCATAAATACATTTTACCTTGATTCCTTCATCATTCATGATTAACTTTCCTATACTTTTCAAAATAGCATTTTGATTCTTGCCAAAAACACTATCACACCCGATTAGGAATAGCAATATTAGAAAACCGGGATCAACGCTTCAGAATTCTTTGAACTCAAAGAGCGGGGCGAATAAAATTGGAATTGGCCAATAATATCAGCGGAATACGGGCGGGAAGATAAAAAAAAGGCAGCAATCAAATCCGGGGCGCGAAAATCAGGCAAATCGTTCGGCCACACCGGTAATTCCGGAAAAAAATGCCGGACACTTTGGTATGTGCCCCCCTTCTTATTACCTTAATTTTGCGCGAACATAAGCGTTAAAATAATTTTTTTCAATGCCTGCAACGTGCAAACAATTTTTCGCATCATGTTTGTTTTTAACCCAACAGGTTATGAATACCAAAAGCAAAACAACTTATGTTCGCCAGAGCAAGTGGTTGCGTCATTTTGGCGCATCTGCTGTGTTGGCAAGGGTTTGGAGTATGCTAAGGCGGCAGTGCCGCCATCCAAAACTTTCCCTGCTGGCGATCCGCCGGTCCTATTTAAACTTCTACGCAAAAGTGTATCATGTTTAAATGGAACGGTTTAATACACCGGCGCCCTTGCCGCCTTGCATCTGCGCCAAACTGACGCAACGCAAAATTAATGTAGTATTGATAAATAAGGGTTTTATGCGTATTTGGCGTGTAAATATTGGGGTGGGCCCGGTAGGATTTGAACCTACGACCAGAGGATTATGAGTCCCCTGCTCTGACCAACTGAGCTACGGGCCC